>NZ_CALKTS010000054.1 GCF_937997595.1 uncultured Campylobacter sp.
TTTTAGTAGCTTCTATATCCTCTGCAAAATACTTGAGAATTTCTCTAAATTTCTTCTGCGAAATTCGGGAACGGATTATATACTTGTTTTTCATTGTGCTCATCGTAACTTACTGCTCCTTTGTGTGAGCTTAAGTTAAAGAGAGCCTTATTTCTTTAAAACCATAACACGTTATGATCGTTGTAAATAGCATCTACGCATTTTATTTTTCCCGTCGTAAACGTGAAAATGTAAGCGAAAATAACTCCGAGATAAACACGGACTGAATATTAAATTCGGGAGAGAACTTTCACTAAAGTATCTTTGCTGTATTATAGGACATCCTATTTGTTGGATGGTTCTAACATATATTTTGTATGGCGCAAAGGATTATCCGGCTTCTTTATAGGCGATTTTCAAATTCGTAAATAAAATCGGCGCAATACTTATTGCCACGAAGATGGGAGGCGGGGCGATTTCTTGATGATTGGATGCGGCACCATTTTTTCGCGCTTTGCTCTAAACATCGGGCGAAATTTTACTCTCCGATATGATCTGCGGCGCGGATTTTGCGCGAGGCTAAAATTTACCCTCACCCCGCCGCGCTGTTTTACTCGCGCTCGCAGTACCGCTTTGCTCGTATCGGATGCCGCTACGCAAAGCAAGAAAGCGGATATTTCGCAGTGCTTTTGTTCGTGAGCGCGGCAAGGAAAAAGCGATAAGCTCCTAGAAGCTTTGCGCGGCGACCTCTTTTAAAAACCGCTTGTTTATGAGCGAATTTTCGATGTCGGGGTGAGTCAGGGTGATTAAGTTTTTCATATTTTTTCTTTAAAATTTTGGTTTGGGGCGATAAATTTGCCGCTAAAATCGCAGATATAGCTCCGCTTTGAAATTTCATTTTCAAATGGGCGGCGGAATTCTAAGACAAAATTTCAAGGCCAAATTTTAATGCCGAAGCTTCAGCGCTTAAATTTGACGCCGGAATTCCGTAGCAAATTTCAGTGCATAAATTTCATAATTAAAGCTTAGCGCTCGATGCGCCAGAGCTCTGTTTTGAAACGCCGCTTGGCGCTTTATTTCCCCGCAGCTAGCAGATCCGCGAGCACCTTTGCGGCGTGATCCTTTGCCTTGACGCTTTTATAGACCTTTAAAATTTTGC
>NZ_CALKTS010000055.1 GCF_937997595.1 uncultured Campylobacter sp.
ATTTAGATATAATACTAAAACTACACAGGAAAACTTATATCAGAAACTGTTGAAATTGATAAGAGAGAATCCGCTTAAGTTTAATTGAGCCAAAATTTATATTATAAAACGCCCAAATTTTCAATTGCTTTAAATTTCTTTTAATGACTTTTCGTTAATATTCTAATCAAAATTACGGTGGTAAAAAAAAGTGACAGATAAAAGCCCGGGTGAAAAATTGAGGGATATTAGGAAGGCTTGCCATTTATCTCAAGAGCGATTTGGTAATGCGTTAGGGATAACCAAAAGCAGCATAAATGCTTATGAGCATAATATAAACCCAATTCACGGAATGATAAAATTCAAGATTATACAAGCGACAGGTATAGGCTGGGATTATTTTGACACAAATATGGATTTTTATGAAGCTTGCGAAAAATATAAATTAAATCCAATGGATTTAAAATTGAGATCGCTAACAGAATGCATTGTCTCTTTTTACGATTCCGTCACTAATTTCGTTGCCAAAGAAAAGCCTATAGAGCAAAAAAGTTCAAGGATTGAAATCATAGATTTTATTACTAAGTATAAAAATTCTGAATGTTGCCTAGTAAAAGTAAAAGGCGGCGAAGGTGGTTTTATAGCACAAGAAGGGGATATATTAGTTATACTTACCGATGAAAAGCCACTTACGGGAGAATGGGTTATCGTCAAATACGCAGATAATGCTTTTATTGTTCAGTTTTTAATTGCTTCGCGTAATAAAGTAAGATTAAAATCCTTTTTATATGACTTCGAATTAAGCGACACCGATTTTAACGAGAGAATAGAAGTCATAGGTATAATAAAATCTAAAATCTCAATTAGCACTAAGATTCAAGAAACCATACCGGATTATTTAAGAAAATAGTGTATTATTGCTGTTTGCAATGGATGATCTTTGACGAAAAATAAAGTTTATAAAAAGTAAATAGGGGCATAATTAGGGGTCTTTATGCTAGCTTAAATTACAAAACCCTTTCTACAGCGATATTTTAACTATAAAAACGGGTGCAATCGGGCCACCATTTAAGCTATTTTTAAATTTTAATCACTTCATTTTTGCGCACAACACTTATCTTAAATTTAGTTATTCCGACCCCTTTCATTTTTATTTTAGATATAATTTTTCCAAAATAATACGAGATCGATTAGCCGATCGATAAGGTAAATTTTATCGGCAACCGATTAAATTTAGAAAGGAGTATCGGAGATATATGGGACAGTATGTTATAAAAACCTTAGACTACTGCGCAGAAAAGGGACTGCAGCTACAATGGGAAAAGGACTTCGCAATCTCCGTCAATGCTCTCGAAAACGAAGTTACTATAAGGGCGAATAAAAGCGGGCTTATATCTCTTGCCAGGCATTTGCTTACTTTAGCGCAAGATTCCGTGCCGAAACATTCGCATATACATCTGGATGAGTATAATTCGCTTGAGGAGGGCTCGGCGGAACTTATAAACCAAAAAGATACCGAGCGATAAAGAGAAATTTTATGCTGAAGAAAAGGCGACAATGAGAGATAAACACATTGTAGAGTTATTATCCTCCGCAATCGAAGGAGACGGGATCATATCCGTAGTATTTAAATTTTTCCATATAGATTGGGGATACACGCTAGAGGAGCTTGATCTAATTATAAATTTTGGTATAAAAAATGGCGATCTTCTTATAGAAGATATGCATGATGAAAATAAGCACTACGACAAAATAGATTGGCGGCTAGATAATGTGTATCAAGAGATCGTTATGGTAGATATTTACAAATATATGCCATTGCTATTTTCTAAACATCCGACGGTACCGGATCCTTATAAGCAGTTCATTACGGAATGAAATTTGCGTATGACAGCACGGATAAAACTATAAAATTTAAGGATCGGACGGTATGGCGCAAATACGATGAATAAAGCAAAGCATAACGAAAAGGAGCGGCAAAATGTCAGATAGAATCGGCTCCTTTTTTCTTGGTGTAGTATGCTTTTTATACCTTATAATTTTTTCAGTAAATAAAAATATAAAGATAGGCGAGAAATATATTAAATTTGATGATGCAGGTAGTTTATGGATATTGCCCGCAACCGTATTTTTAATAGCGGGTATTTGCTTCTTTTACCTCGCCTTCCGCTCTGAAAAGAGTATAAAAAGATACCCAGAGTATATGTGGTGTGCAGACTGCGGCAAATTTTACCGATACGAGGACGTCAAAGATACCGATCAAATTTGCCCGGACTGCGGCAAAAAGCTTACGGAGTATAATGACGGCGACTACTGGAAAAGAAACGCCTCCGATCAAAGCGCTAAAACTCCGAAGATCAAAAAGCGTAAATTTAAAAAGCGATGAAATTTTGATTTGTTATACGAGGAATATATAAAAATGCTAAATAGAATTTTTGCATTAATCGGCTTTTTCGCTTTTTTCGCATGGGGACTGGCGACCGTTCTATCGGGGGAAGTTGATATAAAACCCTATTTTATGGCATCAGCAAAATTTGATAGTATATATCTGCGTATAATAATTGGAACTTTATGCTTTGCGGCGTGCGTTTTCTTTGCATATCTCGCATTTCGCTCCGAAAAAAGCATAAAATATTATCCTAAATTTATGCGTTGCAAAGGGTGTTTTAAATTTTATAATTTCTCGGACGTTAAAGATAGGAGCGTTTGCCCTAAATGCGGAGGCGAGCTGCAAGATTATGCCGAGATAGAAAAGTGGAATCAAGCAGAAAAGAATAAAAAGCTTGAAAGATATTATAAATTTGAAAAAGAGTGGCTAAAGAGGGTGAGTCATGATAAAAATAATTGATGCGCAAGCAAAATCAAAAAGGCCATATGGAAAAAAATGAGCGCTAGGATAGGTTTAATACTTTTGGTCGCATTTTAGACGGGTATGATTTTAGGGATTGAGTAAATTTTAAAAATTCCAGCTAGATTTGCTTTGCAAATTTGCCGCTTTAAGAAATAAAAACCGCTAAAGAGTCTAAATTTAAAACCGAAATTTTACCGCGCTACGTAAAACGCTCGAAATTAAAATTTCATCCAATCTACGCCAAAATTTTAAAAAATCTATCTTTAATCTTTGAAATTTATTATTATTTAATCAAGAGAAATTATAATATAGCATTTGCAAATCATTCGCAAAATTCTAATTTTGACTAGGGGAGAGTGATGTTTAAGAAATTTTATCTTTCAAATGCCGCAATCGCGCTAAGTTTGTGCGCCACATTGCAACTAAACGGAGCCGAAAACAACGCTACGTCCGAAAATATCGGCGCGTCCGGCGCGGGAGCGGTAAATTCCGCAGCTCCTAAAAACGCTTCCGGCGCGAACGCCACAAAGCTGGGCACCATCGTAGTTACCGCAACGGGCTTTGAGGATATGCTTAAAAACGAGGTTCGCAACGTCTCGGTCATCACCGCGGAGGATATGGAAAACCGCGGCTACCGCGATCTGCGCGAAATTTTAGAAAAGGCGCCGGGGGTTAGCTTTAATGGTAGGTCAGTTGATCTACGCGGGCAAGGTGCGAAAGCCAATACCTCCGTCAAGGTCCTTCTTAACGGAGTCGCGCTCAATATGATCGACACGACGCCGACGAGCATCCCGATCGATCTCGTTCCGATCGAAGATATCGAGCGCGTGGAGATCATCCCCGGCGGCGGTAGCGTGCTTTACGGCAGCGGCACCAGCGGCGGCGTGATAAATATCATCACAAAAAAAGGCGCAAAATACCCATACGCCAATGTCTCTACCAAGATCGCGTCGTATAATTATAAAGATATAAATTTCGGCGTAGGCGGGAATGTGAGTGAAAATCTATTTCTAAAGACCGCAATAAAGGGCTTTGATCAGCATGGATATCGCAAGGGCGAAAGAGAGCGAGGCTACTATACATCATTTGGACTAAATTATAAAATTTCAGATGATCAAAGCCTATCTTTTAATCCGAGCTTTTATCGCGCTAGGACGCATGATGTACCGGGTTTAGGGCTTGTTGAGCTCAAGAAAGATCGTCGTCAACAAGGAGGCGAGAGGACCTTTACCAAAAGCACGCGACTAAATTTTGACTTGGATTATGCGGTGAAATTCGGCGATAGATTTGAAGCAAATTTACAGCCTTATTACCAAGATATTAGAATTTTACAAAAGGGCTTTGTGATGAAAGATCGCAAAGAGGGGGCAAATTTAAAGGGCAAGCTTACCTATGATAACGATGAGCTCATAGTTGGATATGATTATCTTAAAAATAAGGGCTTCCGCAGGATCGATTTTACCACTTCGATGAATCCTATGATGAGCCTTTCGCAGCTTACGATCTTTGATATGCAAAAACAGACGCACTCGGTTTATGCCTTAGAAAAGCACGACTTCACAGAGCTGTTTTCACTTAGTGCGGGCGGGCGTTTTGAGCGCGCCGAATACAAAGTAGATCGCGAAGTCTCTACGACGATGCGTAGGATGGGGCGCATATTTCATACTCAAGAAAGCACGCACGTAACGGATCATAAAAACAACTACGCTTTTGAGATCACGCCGAATTTTAATTATTCTAAAGACGGCAATGTCTATTTTAAATTTGAGCGAGGCTATATCTCGCCGGGTCCTAATCAGCTCATCGATAAGCTAAGTTCTAGCGGCCCTTACGTGCTTAATAACCTCAAATCCGAAACCTTTAAAACCTACGAGATCGGCATGAAGGATCTAATCTATGGGCAATACGTAAGCGCGACGCTATTTTGGACCGATACGAAAAACGAGATCGTAAACGAGCTACTCGGTAGCGGCTTTAATAGCGGTTGGCATTTCATCAATATCGACGAGACGCGCCGCAAGGGCGTGGAGCTGTATGCGGAGCAAAGTCTGCTTTCAAATTTAAAGCTCAGCGAGACCTTTTCATACGTGGACGCCAAGATCCAATCCGGCGCAAATAAAGGCAAACAGGTTCCGCTGGTGGAGCGCTCGAAGTTCGTTTTGGGCGTCGATTACGAGCCGATTAGAAATTTAACGCTGATGAGCGATTTTAAATATTTCTCATCATCGCACGACGCCAACCACGATAGGATCGATTCGCGCACGATCGTAGATCTGGGCGCTGCGTACCGCTTCGCAAGTGGGTTTTTGATAAGCGCCGGAGTCAAAAACGTCTTTGACGAGGAGTACAATTACAACCAAAATTTACGCGCAGACGACTATACCCCGGCTCCAGGGCGCAATTACTACGCGGAGTTTAAATACACCTATTAGCGTGCGTTTAAATTTAAGCGAGGTTTGAGCTGCGAAATTTAAAATTTACGGGCGAAATTTAAAATTTCGCCGCCGCGCGCTTTGCCGCCGCGCGCTTAAATTTAATAAAAGGAGCAAAGATGAAACCGGACTATAAAAACTGGGTGCCTAAGGGCATGATCGCGAGCTTTGCCGTGGGTGCGGGCGTGGCGTTAGTTTTGTTTTTGATTTTCGGCGTTTGCGGCGCTTTTGTTGGCGGCGTGCTGAGGTGGTTTCTTGCCGGGCTTTTCGGCGCAGCGGCGCTGGTTTTGGGCTGCTTTACGATCTACTGCGTCGTGTGGTACCGCGCGTTTGATTACGGCGGTAAGCGTCAGCTTTCGCGCGCGATCGTAGAGGGCACGGCGAAATACGTGGATCTGCCCGAGGGCGGGCGCGGGCTGGACGTGGGCTGCGGCAGCGGCGCGCTAACTATCGCCGTGGCTAAGCGCAACCCGCACGCATCGGTGCTAGGCGTCGATCGCTGGGGCTTTGAATACGCGTCTTTTAACAAGCAGCTGTGCGAATCCAACGCGCGCGCCGAAGGGGTGCAAAACACTAGCTTCGAGCAGGCCGACGCCACGCAGCTGCCCTTTGAGGACGGCAGCTTCGATGCGGTTACAAGCAACTACGTCTATCACAACATCATGCGCAAGGACCGCCAGGCGCTGCTTTTAGAGACGCTCCGCGTGCTTAAAAAGGGCGGCAGCTTCGCGATCCACGATCTTTTCTCGCGCGGAAACTACGGCGACATGGATGCTTTCATAGCACGGCTTAAGGAGCAGGGCTACGAGCGGGTCGAGCTTATAGATACGACGCAGGGGCTTTTTATGAGCCCACGCGAAGCCAAATGGCTGATGCTAGGTAGCTCAAAGCTTCTGGTGGGTAAAAAATAGAGGATCTTTGTAAATTTGATAAGTTAATGTTACGAATATCTTTTATGGCTCTACCGTTTTGACTTCTATCCCCAGCAGGTTGCCTAGGGTAGACGGCTTTTTAAATTTCGCCCAAATCTCGCTCACGACAAAATGTCCGTCCTTGCTAAAAGGCTTAACTTCCGAACCGAAAAACATCTCGCTGCGCGCTCTTTCGCAGTATTTTATATAGTTTGCGTGATAGACTATGCCGCCCGCATCGGTATCTTCGTAGTAGATTCGTATCTTCATTACATCATTCTCCTTTTTTGCACCCAAGCATATTATTTCTAAATAATTAATGTTTTTATAATATTTAAGTAGTCAAAAATTTTTTCTTTAGGGGGCCTTTCTTCTTCTTTCTTAATCGCTCTTTTAGCACTATTAAATTCTACTGGCATTATCGTTTTAATCGTAAAACAAAGACTGGGCTTTCCCTCACTATTCTTACCAATATCAAACGCAATAGGCATGAATATATCATTAATCACAATATGAAATCCTTTGCTTAAATTTTTCCTGATTTCATCATAATTACTTTGATTATGCATTAACTCACTGCAAAGGCTATCATACATAGACAAACATCTTAACAAGATCGGTCTTATCATTGAAAATAAAAATTTTTTAACTTTATCTGGTGTGGATAGCTCTTTGATATTACATCTTTCAATAAATCGCAATAGGGCATGAAAAGAAAAATTTATAAATATCCTCTTATATATCATTCCGTCAGTCAGGCTAAATATAATATCAAATCCAATATATTTATAGTCCTCTTCGATTATTTTATTAGTAGAACTATCATCTGGATTTTTTTTCATAATTAACGTTACATCCGCATATACAAATTCCCATTTTTTTGTGTTTGGTCGATAATGCTCCAATATAATTATATGCTTCTCTTTTTGAAGTTTTTCAACATGCCGTCTTGCAATAACTTTTCTTCTATTGTCATTAATTGAAAAATAATTGATTTTTGGGCCTTCCCTAAAACAATCAATTATACTTTGCGCAATAGCTCTTTTTGATTTATTTTCAAATATGTTCATTCAAATTTTACCTCACTATTTATACAATACTCCGCCGCATAGATATATTTTCTTAGGTTATTTACACTCTTCCAAAGAGTGGCTTTTAAAAATTTGATCAAATTTTAGTTTGACATATCCCCCGGCAATTTTAAATTTTTATTTTTCATTATACATTAAAATTTACGTAATAGCTTTACTTAATGAACGCTTGATGAATTTTACTTTGCTTTATATATAATTCATTCGTCTTTTATGCCATTAGGTCGTATTTAATGTCGTGAGCAATCATTAAAGGATGATCGTAAAAAATCGAAAAAAGCATGGTATAACCTAAATACCTATGCAAGCGTAAGCAAGATATTATGGAATAGCATTCGTTTTTTTTGGTGATACTAGCTCGTTTAAAGTGAGAATAGTGCCAAAATGTCACTTTGCCTATATGCGCAGCGATTTCATCAAGGTCGTTGCCGCCGCGATTGAAACGGCATTATTCAAATTTTATATGGACAATTACGCTTTATGCAGTGAACAGCGCAGAATTGGGTGCATTAATTCAAAAGACTGGGAGGAAATTTCATAAGTTACAGAAATGCATATCTGAAGGTTGGATTTCACCGAATTTAAACGCGATATAGGCTAAAGCAACCGTAGTCGGTGCGTACGGCCAAAAACTCCTCGTCGTTTATGCGCTCAAATTTCGCCTCGCAGCGCTTCACGACGTGCGAGAGCTCAAAGCTAAGACGCAAATTTCCGCCTTTTAGATTGATGATGCGGGCTTTGTCGTACTTTATTAACGCCAGCCTCGAACCGTCCTCGCTAATGCAAAGCTCGTCTGCCTCGGCGTATTCGCCCTGCAACCACGCGGGCTTTAGTCGCTCGCCGCTTGTAGCGTCAAGGCAAACTAGCTTGCCCGTGTAGCGCTCCTTGCCTAATATCGAGCCGTCAGCTAAAAAGCAAATTTTATCAAAAATGCCGAAGTCGCCTTTTATCTCGTTTAAAATTTCGCCATTTATCGTGCTTAAAATTTTGATCTCGTTTTGCTTGCAGTGAAGCGCCAGCCGCGTGCCGTCATCGCTAATCGCGGCGCAAAGGATCGGCGTATAGCTTTTCATTTCGGATTTGTACTCGCTAAGAGGCGAAATCTCGCCGCCGCGAAAAGTGAAAATTTGACCCAACATCGCAAACGCCGCCGTATCTTTAGAGGCGCAAACGAAACTCGTAAATTCTTTGCTGTTTTTAAAGTTCAACCATTGAGAGAGATTGCTAAATTCGCCCGTTGCGGGATCAAATTTAAAGATAAAATGATCCAGATCCAAAAGCAAAACCTCGCCCGCGCGCTCCGCCTGCCATGCAAGTGGCTTTGGCAAGAGGGTCTGCTGCTTTACGGCGCCGCTCGCGTCCAGCCCGATGAGAAAGTCATCCAGCGCGCCGCCCTCTTTATGGCCGCCGCATTTATATATGAAAAATTCGCCGCCCGCGCCAGCAAAGGCTAGCGCGCCCGTGTATCCGCCGCCGATGTAAACGTGCAGGCTCGTTTCGCCAGGCCTCGCATCCGCGTTTTGCATGACGTAGCCCTTTTTTAGGCTCTCCCACTCCTTTTTTATGCAGGCTTTTTGCGCCTCGTCCGCGCTTGCAAACTCCTTTTGCGTCTGCCTAGTTTTGCCGTTTTTGACGCTCTCGCTGATTAAAATTTTGCCCTCTACGCGCAAATTTAGGCGGTCACCGCCGCTTAAATTTATTAAATTTTTCATTTTCGCTCCTGCGAATTAGTTTTAAAAATTATCGCAAAGCGGCGCTTAAAAGCCGCTAAATATCGATAATGCCGAGGTGCGAGAGCAAAATTTTAACTCCGATTAGGACCAAAATCACGCCGCCTAAAACGAGCGCCTTTGAGTGCAGGTATTCGCCCGTGAGCTTGCCTGCGTAGCACGCCGCGACGCACAGCGCGAAGCAGACGAGCCCGATTATGCAACAGGCGTAGAGGATGTTTATCTCGCCAAACGCAAAGGTCACGCCCACGGCCATCGCGTCGATGCTGGTTGCGATCGCGCCCAGTACCAGCTCCTTCGTGCTTAGGCGTAGAGCTGGCTCGTCCTGCTCGCGGCGGGATT
>NZ_CALKTS010000056.1 GCF_937997595.1 uncultured Campylobacter sp.
GCGGTTTTTAAAAAATTCGTCGCCGCAGGCAGCATCCCGCACAGTATATTTTTCGGCGCCGCAGGCAGCGGTAAAACGACGATGGCGCGCGTGATCGCAAGCGAGCTGAACTACGATTTTTACGAGCTTGACGCTACGAGCCTGAAGGTCGAGGATATCCGCAAAATTCTATCCTCGCACGCGGGCTCGCTCATCAAGCCGCTCATTTTCATCGACGAGATCCACCGCCTCAGCAAGACGCAGCAGGAGGTGCTGCTAATCCCGATGGAGAACTACGCCGCGATCATCATCGGCGCGACGACGGAAAATCCGCAGTTTGTGCTAAGCAGCGGCATCCGCTCACGCTCGATGATCTTTGAGTTCGAACCGCTTAGCTACGAGGATTTGGAGGCGCTTTTGGCGCGGGTGCAGGGCGAGATCGGCTTTGAGATGGACGAGGAGGCGCGAAAATACCTGCTAAACTCCAGCAGCGGCGATGCGAGGAGTATGTTAAATTTGCTGGAATTTGCGCTTTTAGCAGACAGCGCCATTACGCTGGATACACTTCGCACGCTGCGCGCAAATGCCGTCGCTGCGGGCGTTAGCAGCGACGATCTGCATTATGAGCTTGCTAGCGCGATGATCAAAAGCCTGCGCGGCAGCGACGCCGACGCCGCGCTGTATTATGTCGCGAGGCTGATAGATGCGGGCGAGAGCGCGGATTTTATCGCGCGCAGGATGGTGATCCTAGCTAGCGAGGATATCGGCAATGCCAATCCAAACGCCCTAAATATCGCTACTAGCACGCTAAATGCCGTCAGCAAGATCGGCTACCCCGAAGCTCGCATCATCTTAGGGCAATGCGCGATCTATCTGGCGCACAGCCCCAAGTCAAACGCCGCGTATTTGGGCATCAACGCCGCTTTGAAGTTCGTCCGCTCCGCTGCGCCGCTGCCTACGCCGCGCTATCTCATCAACTCGGACAAGCAGATCGCAGACTACAAATACCCGCACGACTTCGGCGGCTGGGTCGAGCAGGCCTATATGAGCGAGGCGGCGAAATTTTACGAAAGTAAAGGGATTGGTTTTGAAAAGACGCTGGATGAGTGGTTGGCGCGATTGCGCAAAGAAAAGATCAATATCAAGGAACGAGAATGAACTTCAGCAGCGTCCTAAAACTAATGAAGCAGCGCTACGGCGCGGATGGCGAGTATCTGTGGGATGAATATCCGAATTTTGCGGTTTTTCGTCACGCAGGAGGGAAGCGCAAGTGGTTTGCGCTTTTGATGCGCGGGCTTGCAAACGAAAAGCTCGGTCGCGCACTTCCTGGCTCAAGCGACGTGATAAATTTAAAAGTTTCGCCCGATTTGGCGGCAATTTTGCGTGACGAAAAAGGAATTTTTGCAGCCTATCATATGAATAAAAAGCACTGGATCAGCGTCTGCCTTGATGCGGTGCCGCGCGAACAGATAGAGGATCTAATCGAGCATAGCAGGGAGCTTACGAGGTAGAATTTGCGCCTGGGCTCGGTTTAAATTTGCGTGCGAAAGAGGCTAAATTTGAACCGAGAGCGCAAATTTTAACGGCTCACAGAGCTTAAATTTAAAAATATTCGCAAGGAGCGCGGATGAATGAGCAAAATTTGAAATATATCGCAAATTTAAAAGCGCAGGACGTGCCGTGGAGTAGGCTCACGACCGCTTACGGCAGGGCGAGCGAGTTTCCCAAAATTTTTGAGAAACTCGCGCGGGCAATCGAAGCTTGTGATGCGGCGCGCAGTTCGGGCGGCGAGCAAAATTTAAAAAGCAAGTCCGGAGCAGGGCAAAATTTAAAAAGCGAGCCCGGTTGCGGGCAAAATTCTACGGATGCGGCAAGATGCGGCGCGGCGCAAAATTCCGTAAATTTAGCGCAAAAGAGTGAGTCGAAATTTAAAAAGGCAGATAACGAAGTGGCGAAATTTAAAGCGGGCGGAGAGACGGAATCTAAAACGGACGCAGCGAAGTGCGGCGAGGTGGAATTTAAGAGTGCGGATAGCGTGGCGATAAAATTTAAAGCGAGCCAGGCGAGTAAATTTAAAACGAGCGCGGCGGATAAGAGCTCGAATGCGAGCGAGCGGGATAAATTTGACGCCAAGGACCTTCAGGATGCGCTTAGTAAGATTTTTAACGAGATGGAGCATCAAAGTACGCTTTGGTACGCAACACCTTTTACGCTGCTCTTTTTGGCGCGCATCTTTATGTATGCGCGCGCCGTGGCGGGCAAAAACGCGAATAAAAATAATCAAAACGCCGTGGCGGGCAAAAAGCAAAACTATGCGGCAAGCAAAAACGACGAAAACGACAACTGCGAAAACGAAGCGGCAGGCTTTATCGCGGCTCGGCTCGGCGGATTTTTTGCGTTTATGCTTGAGATTTGCGATGACGCCGATAAGATCTCGCACGCAGCGCCGCTAGCGAGCTTTTCGGATATGCTTGCGGAAAAATATCTGTGGCCGCAGAGCGATGAGAATGACGAGGAGCTCTGGGAGGAGCACTTTTACGACGATGAGCTATTTTATAGCCTCTATTTCTATTCGCGGGCGGTTTTGGACGCGACGGGAGTGGACTTTGCGCAGTTTAAGCCTGGGCCGGGTGGCGTTTAAGGCTACGCCGCCTCGCCCCTTGGCTCTAAATTTGGGGCGACAGGGCGCGCTTTGGCGATGCTTTGTTTAAATTTAGACTTCAAAAAATTTTAAAATTCTTTAAAAATTTACGGCATGCGGAATTTACAGATCGTCTTTTTAAATTTAAAATTCGCGCGATTTTTGATCGGCGGTGCGGTTAAGCTGCGGGTAACGCTTTTAAATTTAGATTGCCGCGAAGCTTTAAATCCGCTTGCGGCGCGGCTTTTTATGTGGTTTTAAAAAGATACCAATTCGGCGCAATTTTTTCTATCATTATAAACTCGCTAGGACTCATTTGTGGCAGGTCAGCTTCATCTTGCACCCGCAAAAAGCCCACGGAGTTATCGGTGACCCCGCCGATGAGCAGCATAAATCTTTTGCCGCTCGTCTCGGCGTGAGAGAGATGCAGGCTTTTGATCTCTGCTTTAGCGCGCTCGGACTCACCGCTAGCGTAAAGCTCGTAAATTTTTTCAAATGCCGCTAGGTTTTGTTTGCCGAACCCCACAAGCTCTTTATCGGGCGCCAAGATTAGCTTTAAATTTACGATATCTGCATCAGTTCTTTGCTCAAATTCGCGTTTTTGCGCCTCGTTAAATTTTTCATATTCGCTTACGATAGCCTCAATAATGGCGGTTTGCGCTAAAACTCGCACGGCGTAGATCCCGTCCTCCTTGGTATAGACATAGAGATCGAAGTGCTTCTCTTTAGAGCCCAAAAATACGTGAAAAATCTCGCTAAATTCGCTGCTGCGTCCAAGCGGAGCAACTGTGATTTCGCTATAGTTATCCGCCGCGTAGAATTTACGCTTTAAATAGCTTCTCATCTCGCCTTTAAAATAAAGATTTTTATCGAAGTTTGTGTCGCTAAACAGCGAGCGGACGAGCTCCTCATTGGGGCTGGCGTTTAGGCTTAACGCGCAGCTTGCGCAAAGTATTAGAGGAGCAAAAATTTTTGAAAATCCTGCCGTTTTAAAAAATCTGAATAAGCTCAAAATTTAACCTTTTGAAATTTTATAAATTTAAAAAGTCTATAAATTCTAGAAATTTTAAAATTTTGCAAATTTTAAAACTCCGTAAATTTCACCTTTTATAGGCTCGCCATCTCTTCGGCACGCGCAAGAAGCTGTTTTGCGCCCTTTTCGATAAAAACTCGCGCGAGTTCCGCGCCTACGCCTTGGTATTGCGATTTTTGCGCGACGATGCTTTGGCGTATGCTCTCGCTGCCGTCCGGTAGGCCCACGATCGCGCTGATGTGGATATTTTCGCCGTCAAGGCGCGCGTTGATGCCGATCGGCACCTGGCAGCCGCCCTCCAAAACCCTAACGAAATCCCGCTCTACTGTCGTTTCGATGATCGCGCGCTCGTCTTTTAGAAATTCTATCGCGCGCAGGATTTGCGGCTCGTCCACCGCCTCGATGCCGAGCGCTCCTTGCCCCATCGCAGGGATCATCTGCGAGATTTCAAAGGGCGCTATGTGCTTTATCTCGGCGCGTAAATTTAATCGGTTGATGCCCGCCATCGCCAAGATAATCGCATCGAATTCCCCGTCTTTGAGCTTTCGCAAGCGGGTTTGGACGTTGCCGCGCAAGGAGATCACCTCTAAATCAGGCCGCATGCTAAGCAGCTGCATCTTGCGGCGAAGGCTCGTGGTACCGACTTTTGCGCCGCGGGGCAGCTCATCAAATTTAGAGTATTTTTCGCTAATCATCGCATCGCGCACGTCCTCACGCGCGCAGATCGCCGCTAGCACTAGCCCCTGCGGAAACTCCACGGGCACGTCTTTTAGGCTATGTACGGCGATGTGAGCTTCGCCGCGAAGCATACTCTCCTCAAGCTCTTTCGTAAAAAGCCCCTTGCCGCCGATCTTTGCAAGCGGCGTGTCTAAAATTTTATCGCCTTTGGTTTTCATGCTTTTTAGCTGCGCTCGGATGCCATGCGCTTCAAGCAGCGATGCGATGTGTTCGCTCTGCCACAGCGCAAGCACGCTGCCGCGCGTAGCGATGATCAAATTTTTCATTTTTCCTCTCCTATGCTTTTTCGAATCTCGATTTCGTTCTCTTCGATCACCTCTACGTCGATTACGTCGTCGTTTGCGCGGCTGCGTCGCCAGAATTTTCGTTCGCTTTTTTCGGAATTTTCGCTGCTAGCGTTAAATTTAGGCACGTCGCTGGTGACGCAGTAAAACGACGCAGTGATTATGCAAACGCCCAAAATATCGCCGAAAATGCCAGGTGCAATGAGAAAAACGCCGCCTACGACGAAGCCTACGCCGCTTAAAATTTCTTTCGGCGAGATTTTCATTAGATTAAAAAAGCCCATCCACGAGCGGTTTGCTACGACGTATCCGCCTAAAATCGCGCTTATGACGATCTCCACCGCGTATGCCGCGAAGCCGTTTGCGCTTACGAAATAATAGGTCGTAAATGCCTCAATTATCAGATATGGAACGATCAAAAGCCTAAACATATTTTTCCTTGAATTATCGCTTTAAATCGCGCCTCTTTAAAGACGCTAAAATTTAATCGCGGATTTTAGCAAATTCCGTCTGAATTTTTAATGTATCGCAAGAGCCCCTCGCAGCCGCGTTTGATATCTGCGTAGCAGCGCTCAAAATCGCGCGTGTAGTATGGATCGGCGATTTGTAGGCATTCGGAGGCGGTTAAATTTGAACCGGCGCCTTTTAAATTTAAGCCGGTTTGTTTTGCCGAGCCTTTGAAATTTCGCGCATCGCAGCTTGTAAAATTTCTCCCTGCAAATTCCAAAAGAAATTTTACCTTAGCCATATCCTTGCCGCGAAAAATTCGCCCCAGCGAGCGCATATTTTCATCATCCATGCAAAGTATCAGATCGTAGCGCTCGTAGTCTGCGGGCGTGACCTGCACGGCGCGATGCGCTACGAGCGGTACCTTTTGCTCTTTTAGCACGCGCTGCGTTTCGTAGTAGGGCGGCGAGCCGATCTCGTCGGCGTGCGTAGCGGCAGAATCTACGCTCACTCGCGCACTTAGACCGCTTTGATTAATGAAATTTTGCATCACGGACTGCGCCATCGGCGAGCGGCAGATATTGCCGTGACAGACGAAAAGTAGCCTCACGCGCGCCTACTGCGTGATAATGTCGTAGTTTTTTGGGATTGCGGGCTTGAAGATCGCCTCGTTTACCGGCGCGTTTTTGCGGACGTTGCTTAGATTAATGACGACCTTATTGTCCATTTTGTCGGTGTAGCTGATCTTACTCGGCAGACCTTCTTTTAGCTCGATGAGATATTTAACGTCGTCGAAGCTCGCCTCATAAACGCCGTTTTTATTTGGCTTTGCGTTCGCTAGGATCGCGGTTAAATTTGGCGTTTCTTTGATATTCGTGATGATAGCTTGCTCGAGTTCGGGCTCGATTACGACGACCTTTGTGAAGCTAAAAAATATATTTTTTATCGTAGGGGTCTTGTAATGCCACACGGCGTGCTCTTTTGTGGCGCTAAAATCGCCGCCGTAGCTGATTTTCGCATCGTCGCTCTGCACGATTTGCGAAAAATTTGCGCTCAGCGTATCGAATTCTATCCCGCTTGCGAATGCAAAAATGCAGCTCGCTGCTAAAGAAATAAGAGTTTTTTTCATAAATTTTGCCTTTATTTTTGAAAATTTGCGCGTATTATAGCCGTTTTTCTAGGATTTAATTAAATAGAAACTAAAAATATGTTAATATGCGCGGTTAAAATTTTAAAACTAAGGTTTGAGATGTTTAAAAAGGTCATCCACGGGATTTTTGGTACTAAAAACGATAGGATCGTCAAACAATACGCCAAGCGCGCAGCGCAGATCAGTGCGCTCGAGGAAAACTACGCATCGATGGACGATGCGGCGCTTAAGGCGGAATTTGAAGCGTTAAGAGCGCAAGTTCGCGCGGGCGAAAAGAGCACGGACGACGTACTTAACGAAGTGTTTGCTATCGTGCGAGAGGCTGGCAAAAGGGTGCTAAATATGCGTCACTTCGACGTTCAGCTGATAGGCGGTTTGGTGCTAAACGACGGCGCGATTGCCGAGATGAAAACGGGCGAAGGAAAGACCCTCGTAGCGACCTTGGCAGTAGTGCTAAATGCGATGGAGGGCAAGGGCGTTCACGTCGTGACCGTAAACGACTACCTAGCTAAGCGCGATGCTGCGCAAATGGGCGAGCTATATGAATTTTTAGGGCTTAGCACCGGTGTGATCGTAGGCGGCGAATACGACGACGCCAAGCGCAAGGCTGCATACGCGTGCGACATCACCTACGGCACAAACAACGAGTTTGGCTTTGACTATCTGCGCGATAATATGAAATTTAGCGCGGATGAAAAGGTGCAACGCGGGCATCATTTCGTAATCGTCGATGAAGTTGATAGTATTTTAATCGACGAAGCCAGGACGCCACTTATCATTTCAGGTCCTACGAACCGCACTCTAGACGGCTACATCAAGGCAAATGAAGTAGCTCGCCAAATGATCCGCGGCGAGGCGCCAGCCGATCCGAAAGGCAAAGCTACGGGTGATTTTACCGTAGATGAGAAGAACCGCGCTGTTTTGATTACAGAGGCAGGAATTTCAAAAGCCGAGAAGCTTTTTGACGTCGATAACCTCTATAGTCTCGAAAATGCAGTGCTTAGCCACTACCTTGATCAAGCACTTAAGGCGAATTATCTATTTGAAAAGGACGTGCACTACGTCGTGCGCGACGGGCAGGTCATAATCGTGGATGAATTTACGGGTCGTCTTAGCGAAGGTCGCAGATTCAGCGAAGGCTTACACCAGGCTCTTGAAGCTAAAGAGGGCGTGCAAATCCAGGAGGAGAGCCAAACTCTTGCCGACATTACCTTTCAAAACTACTTCCGCCTTTACGAAAAACTCGCTGGTATGACGGGTACGGCACAGACAGAAGCAACGGAATTTTCTCAAATTTACAAACTCGAAGTGGTCTCTATCCCTACGAATGTGCCGGTCATCAGAAAGGATCAAAACGATCTTATCTACAAGACCGAGCGCGAGAAATTTGACGCCGTCATAAATGAGATCAAGCGGCTAAATTCCAAAGGTCAGCCCGTGCTAGTAGGTACGGCGTCGATCGAAAAGAGCGAGAAGCTGCACGAGCTTTTGGTTAAAGAAAACATCGCGCACTCCGTGCTAAATGCCAAAAATCACGAGCGTGAGGCGCAGATCATCAAAGACGCTGGCGTAAAGGGCGCGGTGACGATTGCTACGAATATGGCGGGACGTGGCGTGGATATCCGTATAGACGATGAAGTGCGCGCTTTGGGCGGGCTATATATTTTAGGTACCGAGCGCCATGAAAGCCGCCGCATTGATAACCAGCTACGCGGACGAAGCGGGCGCCAAGGTGATCCGGGCGAGAGTAGGTTTTTCTTAAGCTTGGAGGATAATCTGCTTAGAATTTTTGGCAGCGACAAGATCAAAAATATCATGGATCGCTTGGGTTTAAAAGACGGCGAACATATCGAATCAGGCATGGTTTCGCGCGCCGTAGAAAATGCACAGAAAAAGGTCGAGAGCTTGCACTTTGAAGCGCGTAAAAATATCCTAGAATACGACGACGTCGCAAACGAGCAGCGCAAGACGATCTATAAATATCGCAACGAGCTTTTGGACCCCGACTACGATCTGAAAGATAAAATCATTCAAAACCGCGAGGAGTACATCTCTAGCGTGCTTGAGGAGCTTGAAATTTTCGACGGCGCAAATATCAAAGAGGTCGATAAATTCCCGATCGTCGCCAAAATCGCTCAAGAAACGGGCGAGGTGCTCGAAAATAGCGAGCTTGAGAAGGTCGATGATTTCAAAGAGTTGAAAGAAAAGATCATCGGCGCGCTAGCGGTTTCGTATGAAAACAAGATGGCGCCGATCGATCCGCAGCAGCGCAAAAGTATCGAAAAGATGCTTTATTTACAGATCGTCGATCGCGACTGGCGGGAGCATCTGTATCAGATGGATATCCTAAAGGCGGGTATCGGACTTCGCGGCTACAACCACAAAGACCCGCTTACGGAGTATAAAAAGGAGAGCTATAATCTCTTTATGGAGCTTGTAATGCGCCTCAAATCCGACAGCATCCGCTTGCTGCATTCGATCCAGTTTAAATCTAGGGAGGAGATCGAAGCCGAGCAGCGCGCGATGCAGGAGCGCATGGAGAGCTCAAACGCCAAAGAGCTCGCCGCCGCAAGTACGAATGAAGCGCAGCTAAAAGGCCCCGATGAGTTCGGCGACAAAAAGCCTAAGCGCAACGATCCTTGCCCTTGCGGCAGCGGCAAAAAATACAAAGACTGCCACGGCAAGGGCGGTCCGAAAAAAGGCGGCTTTGCAAGGTAGGCGCGGCGATCGGTCGTAAGTATCGCGCGATCGGTGATCTTGATTGCGAGCATTGCGCAATCGGCGCTTCTCGACCTTGATTTGTTTTTGTATTTAAAAGAGCGGTTAAGGGCGAAAGGCGTTATAAAATTTTAAAAGAGGCTTGATCGCGAGGCGGCGCGCAAAGCTGTGCTATGGGGCGGAATTTTGGTTTTGAAATTTTAAAATTTAAAAGCGCACTTGGTGCCTTTGGCTACTTGTTTTCGCAGCGCCGTTACGGTGCGCCGTGCGGCAAAACGCAAGCCAATCAGCGCGTGATACTTAAATTTAGTGCGCGGCTAGGACACTGCGCGGCATTTGAAATTTTAAATTTATGCGATTA
>NZ_CALKTS010000057.1 GCF_937997595.1 uncultured Campylobacter sp.
CTCTCTGCTTAAATTTTATGAAATTTACCGCGCGATTGCCGTTTTAGCTCCATGCAATTTATCGCGTCGCACGAGCTGCAAAATTTCATAAAATTTAAGTAGCACAAGGCTATGGAATTTTACCCAAATTCTACAAGACAGCCCTATAAATTTTACGCGGCTATCCGTAAAATTTGCAGAATTTTATGAAGCGATCTTTTGCTAAAATTTCATGAAATTTCGGCGCTCTGTACTTAAGGCGTACGGCAAATCCATAAAGCCAGCTCCGCTTATGCGGCAGCACAGCGCAAAATTCCGCCGCACACCCGCTCCAAAGCTTCATAAAATTTCATCGCCCCGCTCGTATCAGATAAAATTCCGTCGACTTACTCCGCAGTTTTGTTTAAATTCGCGCTTAGTACGGGTAAAATTTTATCTATCTCGCCGCTCTGTCCGAGGCGGTACAGCGCGAAGTCGTATTTGATGGGGTCGCTCGGATCGAAACGCCTTAAGCTTTGCGTAAGCTGCAAAACCGCCTCGAAATCGTAACTCTTGCGATCGATCAATCCAAGCTTAAGTGAAACTTTATGCGTATGGGTATCGAGCGGGATGAGGAGGCGCGATTTTTCGATCTTTTTGTACAGCCCCAGATCGATGTCGCTGTCGCGCACCGCCCAGCGCAGGAAAAGATTGTAACGTTTATACGGCGATACGGGCTTTTGCGCGAAGCCGCGTCCGAAAAAAAACTCATATCCCGGGCTGCGGTAGGGATTTAATTTGTAAATTTCGCCGATTAAAAAATTTATCCCATCTTCGATCCGTCCGCTTTTTTGCATACCGCAAAGCACGCTCTCCTCGATGCTAAGGCTGTTTTTAAGCCGCTTTAAAGTTATAAAAATTTCAGCGACGTCGCGCGGGCTTTGAAATCTATATTTTTTGCCCGCAAGCTCCGCTGCTATGCGCTCATCGCTCGCGTCCAAAAGAGAAAAATCAAGCGAGCGGAGGAATTTTAAAATTTGAGCCGCGCTTCCGTAAGCAAACAGCGCGCAGATGAGCGCTACGACGTCGTTTCGATGTCCCTTTGCGACCTGCAGCGGATCGGGCGCGCCGAAAAGATCCGCGTCGCAATTTTTCAAATCGGCGTAATAATCTAAAATTTGCTTTAAGCTTTTCATTTTGCGTAGTAACTCATCGTCGTAGCGCCGAATTTGCGCGATTTAAGCAGCGCGAAATCGCCGATTTTAGGCGGCAGCTCAAGCTCGCTCATATGCTCGATCGCAATTAGCAGCTCGCACTGCACGGAGCCCAGGCGCGCTATCAACGCCAGCATCCGCTCGTAAATCTCGCCAAAGCCCTGCCTGATCGCAAACGGCGGATCCAGATAGACAAACACTCTGCGCGCGGGATCGGAGATGGAATTTTCTATGGAATTTGCAGTATGGCTCTCGCTAGAATTTGCGGCAGAGCTTTTGTCTAAACCGCAGGAGAAATTTTCACGGGAGCTAGCGGCGAAATTTTTTCTTAAATCATGCATTAAATTTACGCTTGAATACAAATTCTCTCCGCAGCTAACGCCAAAATTACCACTAGAATTCGCAGTGGAATTTTTTCTTGAATCATAGATGAAATTTGCGCTTGAATATAAACTTTCTCCGCAACTAGTGCTAAAATTTTCGCCTAAATTTAAAATTTCTTTCTCTTCGCAACTCGCGCCTAAGCCCGTACCTCGATTTGCGTCAAAATTAGAACTTTCGCCGCATTTTGAGCTTAAATTTACGCTGCGATTAGCGGTCTCGGCGTCGCTCGCGTCGTATTTCGAAGCGCAGTTATCGTCAAACCTTTCGCTAAAGCTCACAGCGTCCGCAGTTAGCGAATTCACGCAGTATTTTATACTAGAAGCACCCGCATAATCGCCAATCTGGGCACAATCGCCAAAGCCCTCCTCGCCTGTATAATCATCATTTACGCCGCTCTGCGCGCCTTTTTGAGTACTGTCCGATATACCGCTTCGCATGCCGCATTTAGGCAAATCTTTCACGCCGCTTTGCGCTTCTACGCTTTGCGCGGCGCGGTATCTGTCCTCGCCCTGCTCTACGCCACTAAAGCTTTTGCGGCAGCCCTCTTTTTCGCTGCCCAAATTTTCACAGCAGATGCCCTCGTCGGCATGGTTTTTGAAATTTTTGCCGCTTAAATTTAACGAATTCGCGCCCGAGCGTCCGTTCATATTCGCTTGCAGCTCGTGCAAAATTTCGGGCAGTCGTTCGAAGCAATCGCCCAAAATCGCATTTGCACCGAGCCCAAAAAGCTCGAAATTTTTCCGCATTATCTTATGCGCGGCCGCGTCCTTTTCGATCGCATAAACGTTTTTTGCGCCATTACTTAGCGCTTCAAGCGCCATCGCGCCGCTACCGCCGAAGCACTCGATAAACGCCGCGCCGCGCAACTCCGCCCGCCACGTATCGAAAAACGAACCCTTTACGATGCTTTTCGTGCTGCGCGTACTCGAAAGCGCGGGCAGAGCGAGCTTTTTGCCCCTATAAATACCGCTTGAAATTTGCGTAAAGAGCATGCCGCCAAGCTTGGAAAATTTAGCCATTTTGCCTTCTTAAAATTTCGATGATTTTTGCCTTGAACTCATCAAATAGCGCACAAATTTCCTCTTCTGCCGCGTCGTATCCACTAAGATCCACCCGTAGCGAGCTTTGAAAATCCTCTAACTTCGATAACAACATCTGCTTGGAAAACGGCAGCGCCAAATCTCCGTCCTCGCCGATCAAAAATAGCGGTTTTGCCGAGCTTTTCGGCTCATCGCTTATCACAAAGTCGCAATCCTGCGCGCTTGCGGCATGACCTTTTAAAAATAGCTCCAGCGTCTTTTGCAAAATTTCGCAGTCGCAATCGATAAAAGCTTTCATCAAAGCCCCTTTTTAAATTTTATCATCTTAAACTTCTCGCCAAACTCCGCGCGCAAGTGATTAAACTGCAAAAGCGCGTTGCGATAACCCTTCTCGCCGCTTTTTTGCATAAAAAGCTCTAAAAGCTGGACCGCGCCGAAGTCTATCAAAGCCGCGATCTGTCTTTTAAAATCCGCCGTCACGGCGCCCGCATCCTCAAACGCAGCGCGTAAAATTTCAAAATTTACGTCGTAAGTAAGGTCACTCTTGCCGTAAAAATCGCTTAAACTTTGCACCTCAAAGAAGCTGAAAACCTCGTGGTTTCGATAGATCCGCAGGCTAAAATCGCCGCTAGCGCCCATCTGTCCGTAATCGAAGGCTATGAAATAAAACCGCTGCGCGCTGGCGCAAATTTCGCGGGCGAAGCGAAAGTATCCGATCGGGATTTCGCCGCGCGATATGCCGAATCTGCGCGCGAGGGTCAAAATTTCACGTTCTTTTATGGGGGCAAATTTTGCCGCGCCGCTTTCGATAAAAAGCATATTTTCGCCGTCCACCGCCTCGCATTTAAAGGCGTCGAAAAGCTCGTTTGCCACAAAGATCGCATCTTTAAATTTCGCCTCGCGCGCGCTTGCAAAGTGCTTTAACGCGATTTCGCCGCCGAAGCTCTCCGCAAAGCTCACCCGCTGTAGCTCGCGCAGACGCTCGTGCGGCTCGATAATCGCAAAGCTAAATTTATCAATCGCCGCCGCGCCGCCCAATGTAAAAATCGCCTGCGCTATGTCGCAAAGCAGCCGCCCGTCGTGCGAGCCGATCTCTACGATAGCGATTTTAGCGTTATTTTGCGGTTTTTTTGCAAGCGCGACATCTAAATTTAGCTTGCCAGGATTAGCCGCAAAATTTTGCCGCGATGCGCCCGAGCTTATCGCCGCGTCTAAGCTTAACTCTTGCGTCGCGCAAAAATCTGCGCTTAGGCGTAAAATTTCGCGCGCGATGCAGATCCCAAAGAAGCTCCCTACGCTCACGGCAGTGTAAAAATCGCCGCTCTTGCCGATTTTAGCGGCGTTTGCGTAATAGCTCTCGTTTAGCCAGCTCTCGAAAAAATCGCTAAATTTCACGCCCGCGCTATCTCGTCCAGGCTCTTGCGTAGGCGCGCAAAACCCTCTTTGATCTCCGGTTTTTTGATATTTAGCGCAGGTAAAAATCTAAGAGTGCGCTTACCGGATTTTAGGATCAAAAGCCCGCTTTGCAGGGCTTTGTTAAAGATCTCACTCAGATTTTTTTCATCGCGCAGCACGAGGCCTTGCATCAGACCGAGCCCCACGCGCTTTTCGATCAGGCTAGGATAGTCTGCGGCGAGCCCGTCTAGTTTTTTGATAAATCTTTTTATAGTCTTATCAAGCTTACCGCTCGCTTTTAAAAACTCAAGCTGCGAAAGCACCGCAAGCGCCGTAGAGGTCGCCAAAAAGTTACCGCCGAAGGTGCTACCGTGCTCGCCCGGAGCGAAAATGTTTTGCTGCGCCACGCACGCGCCGATCGGCACGCCGCCCGCAAGCCCTTTGGCAAAGGTGATGATGTCGGGGCGGATGCCGTAAATTTGCGACGTCGCAAACTCGCCCGTGCGATATACGCCGCACTGCACCTCGTCGGTGATCAAAAGCAGCTTTTTCTCTTTCAAAACAGCCGCCAGCCTTTGCACGCTAGCCTTATCCAGAGGTTTAATACCGCCCTCGCCCTGGACTAGCTCGATCATCACGGCGACGCTATTTTCATCGATATGCGCTATGATATCCTCGATATCGTCGAAAAATTTAAACCCGGGCATATAGGGCGCGAAAATTTCCGGATGAAATTTCTCCTGCCCGGTAGCTTGCAGCGTCGCTAGCGTGCGGCCGTGGAAGGAATTTCGCAGAGTTAGAATTTCAAATTTTTTATTAGGGAAATTTACGGTGCCGTATTTGCGCGCCATTTTGATAGCCGCTTCGTTCGCCTCAGCGCCAGAGTTGCAAAACACGGCGTAGCTGCGATACCCCAAAAGCTCGCTAATCTTTTGAGCCAGGGCTTCTTGGGGCAGAATTCTATAGATATTTGAGCCGTGGATGATCTGCGCAGCTTGCGTGCCGATCGCTTCCAGCACGATCTCATTTGCGTGCCCCAGGCAGTTTACGCCGATGCCCGCGCCAAAATCCACGTAGTCCTTGCCCGCTTCGTCATAGACTATCGAGCCCTCGCCTCTTACCAGCGCTACGTTTACGCGCGCGAAATTATCCATCAAATAGTTCATTTTTTATACTCCACTTTAGGCAGATGCCAAGATTTGTAATAAGCCACCATGCGAAACGCAACCCCTAAAACCAGCAAAATAAGCACCGAAACTACGCCGCTAAGCCCCAATCCATCAAGCACAAAATATATCAAGCCCACGCCCATGCTTATCGTGCCATAAAGCCCCGTATGCAAAAACCACGGCACTTCATTCAGCAGTACGTCGCGCAAAATGCCGCCGCCCACGCCGTTGCAAAATGCGATTAGCACCACGCCGAAAACGTTATGATTGTAGCTTAGCGCAACCATCGCCCCTACGATCGAAAAGCTTACGACGTCGATCGCATCGGTTAGAATAAATAAAAATTTACCCTCCAAATCGCGGTTCTCGTAAAGTTTGGCAAAAATAGCTACGACGCTTACCGCAAGCACGATGGTTACGGGCGCGTAGTGCGTGAATGAGTAGATCTCGCGGCTTACCAAGGTGTCGCGCATGATCCCGCCGCCAAGCGCAGTCAAAAACGCCGCGATAAAGATCCCAAGCCAATCGCAGCCCTTCTTTACGCCGAATAAAAACCCGCTAAGCGCCGCCGAAGCGATGCCTACGCACTCCGTAAACTCTAAAATACTCATATCACAAACCGCTAAAATCCTTTTAAAAACGCATTTTACAACAACTAAATATAAATTTCGGTAAAGCGCGACGAGCGGGAGAAATTTAGGCGCGGCGGGAGAAATTTTGACTCAGCGAATAAAATTTGAACGCGGCGAATTAAAATTCTACAAGATAGAATTTTGCGAGACAGAATTTCGCTAGGTAAAAATTTTACGCGGCAGAATTCTGCGCGGCTAAAACATAGCGCCGCTTTCGCGCAAATATAAAATTTGGACTTGAAATTTCTTGAAATTTATAAATGCCCACGAGATAAAATTTCACAGAATTTTATCGCGGCTAAAACACATAACGTCGCGGCCTGGCGCAAATTTTATATTTAAATTTACGGCACGTGTGCGCTAGAAAGAATTTAGCGCCAACGAGACCGGCTTTATATTTGCAGCTAACGGCACATAAATTTTGATTTGAAATTGCGCCCCTGTTTTTGGCGCCGTGTTTCGCCGCTATAAAATTTCATCTTATTTTACGACGACCT
>NZ_CALKTS010000058.1 GCF_937997595.1 uncultured Campylobacter sp.
AAGGATCAAATTTGAAGACCTTTTTGAAGACCTTGCTTAAAATCATAAAAAACATCTTTAAAGGTATATTTTATATAGTTGTTTTTATAGGTCTTTTTGCCTTGGCGCTCAAAGTTCAGACCGGCAGATTTACATCAACCTCCTCTCACTATACCGTCACTGCAAATACCAAAGTAGATCCTAACTCCGAGCTAGCTAAATATGTAACACAAAAGGAGATAAACGCAGTTGGCTATAGATATTGGGATATAGACGAAGAGGAGGTTAGAGATAACCCCACGATGGAACTTTTACGCAGGAGTTTAAAATCAAAAGATACGGATAAAATTTTAAAATTTATGCAGGATAATAATATAAGCGTAGATACCCCTCTTCATTTCGGCGTTACCCCTTTGATGTACGCTAGCTTTTACGATGACGAAAAGACAGCAAAAAAGCTGATAGAGATGGGTGCCGATCCTCATAAGAAAGATAATTACGAGCTATCTCCTATGGCATACGCTATGGAAAATAACGCCACTAAGTCGGTTAGGCTTTTGCTAGATAGCGGAGTTAAGTTTGACGAAGTAGAGATAGTGCAAGAAACCTACGGCATTAGAGATGTCGAAAATTGGATAGATTCTGTAAGCTTTGACGAAAACGCTACTCCGATCATACATTACCGCACGAAAGAGGTTCTTTTTAGCGGCGGAGGCGAGCCATATTATTTTATCAGCCACCTAGTTAGAAACAATATGTACGATATAATGAAAATGGTGCTAGAGAGTGGTTATAGACCGTATACCTACTCCACTTTCAATATGGGAGAGGTCTCCGTTTCAAATAAACTAGAGGAGATACCGAGCTATAGAAACATAAAGAATACCCATAAAAGATATGGAGTAGAGGAGTTTAGGCTTTATAAATCGGTATATGGCGATCTGCTGGACGTGCCCGAGCCCGGAGCTATGATAGATCTACTTTTGCAATATGATATAGGCGGAATCCCAAACGATGAATTTTTAAAAAGAATGTATGATGATAAATGCTATAAAGAATATAGGTATGATATAGAAAGCGAATATTATAAGAAAGCAACTAAAGCTAGGTTCGAACTTGCTTTTTTACAAAAACATTGTTCCGACAAGAACGCTACCTTTAAAAATATCAAAGAGTATATACTATTTGCGGTAGAGCGGAAAAAAGTTCGCGTGATAGAATTTACGGCAGATGAAAGAAATATAAAAAATCCCAACTTCCATATATCTAAAGAGGAAGTCGAGAGGCTAACTAACGACTATAAAGAATATAAAAGAAATTTATTTAGTAAAGAAGCGGAAGATCAAAAATAATAGGCGGCTAGGCAACTCGCCGCGAAATAATTAAATTTTAAAATTCTATCTAATTAACAAAAGATAAAATTTCGCCGATTTTATCGGTATTGTATTGGGCTTGCGAACTCCGAAAAAGTATAAAAAACTCGAATAGAAAAGTTAAATTTAATCTCTAAATTTACAGCGCTTGCGCGAGTATAAATTTCGCAAAATCTTCGCGGGAGTTCGGGCATTTGCACACTTCGTAGTATTCGTAACCTAGCTCGCGCGCCTGGTCCCGATAAAAAATATCCAGCTCAAAATCGGTCTCGGAGTTATCCACGCAAAACGCGATCGGAAATATGAGCGCTTTTTTGCTCTGCAGATCCCGCAAAACGTCCGCGATATTGGGCTCTAGCCACTTCACGGGGCCAAGGCGCGATTGATACGCCAAGATAATCTCTTTAAATTTAATCCCGCGCGCAGCCAGCAGATCTTTTAAAATTTCCACGTGCGCCTCTACCTGCGCCTCGTATGGATCGCCCGCGGCGATCATTTTTATAGGCAGCGAATGCGCGGAAAATATGAGCGAAATTTGCGAAATTTCATCCGCGCTAAATTTCGCGACGCAGCTTGCGATTAAATTTAGTAAAATTTCGTTGTAAGCGGCGCTGTCGTAGAAGATGTCAATGGTTTTATAATTTTTTATACCGAGCCACTTAAGTGCTGCCTCGGCAGAACACAGGCTCGATTGCACCGTAGTTTTTGAGAAGTGCGGATACAAAGGCATCAAAATTATCTCGTCAAAATCCGCGTATTTTTTAAGCACGTCCTCTGCAAATGGCGGCGTGTAATTCATCGCATAATCGCAAATTAGCTCGTCTATCGGTTTTTCATCCTGAGGCGCCTCGTTTTGCAGCGCCTTGCCCTGCGTCGGGGCGTCTTGCGGCGGCTTGCTCTGCAATGAAATGTCTTGCGACGACTCATTCGCAGCGCCTTCAAATTTTAATCCCGCGCCTAATTTTGCTCGCGCGAGTAAATTTACCCGCTCGCAAAGCGCTTCGGTGATGAAGCATATCGGCGAGCGCCCGCCCAATTTTTCGTAGTTGCTGCGCGCCGATGCGGTTCTGCTTTTTACGATGAGCGCGGCTAAAACGCTTCGCCAAAAATCACTCTTAACGCCCAAAATAAAGGGGTCGTTAAACATATTTTTTAAAAAAACTTCAACCTCGCTCAGATTGTTCGGACCGCCCATGTTGAGCAAAATTAGGGCTTTTTTCATGAGATGATTTCTCTGATTTTTATCGCATCCTCGACGCTTGCAAGACCTGCGTTAGTACTGCTGTCGCACATCGCGCAAAATGCTTCGTGTTCGCGGCGCAGCGAAAAGTCATCGCGATCGACGCGCAGATTTACACGCCCGTCAGGCGTAATTTTAAAAAGAGTTATTGAGATTAGATCGCCGAAATACACACCGCTGTCGGTGCAAATCTCGATACCGTGGCGCCTGATCGGATAGAGATTGGACTGCATTAGCGTGCAATAGCAGCCGCTTTTTGTGTGAAGCGTCGCGCATGCGGCTAGAGTGCGCTCTTTAGAGATATTTTTGCTAAGTTCTATGCAGGCGATCTCGCTGTGAGAAAGCAGCCGCACAAGATCGATATCTCTAAAAAGGGCATTGGCTACGATATCTGCTCTATCATCGTTTGCAAAACCGCTTACGAAGCTCATCGAAAAAATTTTATCCCCCTTGGCAAGCTCGCGTAGCAAGGATACGATTACTGGATTGTAGCGGTCGGAGTAGCCTACGGCTAGGCGCGTGCCGTTAGTGGTGACTGCGTAGTTTATCTCTCTGGCTTCGGCTAGGCTTTGTGCGAGCGGAGATTCTACGAAGATATTTTTGGTAAACGGTAGGCATTTTAAAATCAGCTCTTTATGCGATGGCGGGGGAGCCGTGATGACTACGGCATCGGGCTTGGCGACGTTAAAAAGATCGGTTAGATTATCAAAGATCGGATAGCGCGGGCCGAAATTTTCACTGCTGCCCTTATGATAAAGCGCTACAAGCTCGAAATAATCGCTCCTTCTTAGCTCGCTGAAGTGCTTTTGACCAAGCTCGCCCATACCTATGATCGCTATCTTTTTTTTCATCGTTATGCCCTAAATTTAATCTTTCGCGCCATTATAACTAAGAATGGTTAAAATTTTATAGTTTTTAAAATCTAATTTGGCTAAAATGCGCCTTTAAAATTTAACTTGAAATAGGACAAATCATGGATATTAGAAGCGAATATTTAAATTTCTTTGCAAGCAAGGGGCATCAGATCGTTCCTAGCGCGCCGCTGGTGCCAGATGATGATAGTTTGCTTTTTACGAATGCGGGCATGGTGCCGTTTAAAAGCATATTTACAGGAGCCGTACCGCGCCCGACGCCGCCTATCCGCACGAGCTGTCAGACCTGCATCCGCGCCGGCGGCAAGCACAACGACCTAGACAACGTCGGCTACACCGCGCGCCATCATACGTTTTTTGAGATGCTTGGAAATTTCAGCTTCGGCGAGTATTTTAAAGAGCAGGCGATTGCCTATGCGTGGGAGTTTATCACTGAAATTTTAAAGCTTCCCAAAGAAAAACTCTATGTCACCGTGCATGAGAAAGACGACGAAGCGTTTGGGTTCTGGGCGCGCCACATAGCGCAGGAGCGCATATATCGCTTCGGCGATCACGATAACTTTTGGGCGATGGGCGATACCGGGCCGTGCGGGCCGTGCAGCGAAATTTTTTACGATCAGGGCGAGGAGCATTTTCACTCATCCGAGGATTATATGGGCGGCGACGGTGACCGCTTTTTAGAGATTTGGAATTTAGTTTTCATGCAGTACGAGCGCAGCAAAGACGGCAAGCTTAGCCCGCTTCCAAAGCCTAGCATCGACACGGGCATGGGGCTTGAGCGCGTCACGGCGATCAAAGAGGGCAAATTTAGCAACTACGACAGCTCGCTTTTTATGCCGCTAATCGACGAGGTTGCAAAGCTTTGCGGCAAACCTTACGTTTATGAAAGCGGCGCGAGCTATCGCGTCATCGCCGATCATATCCGCTCGGTTACGTTTTTGCTAGCGCAGGGAACAAATTTTAATCGCGAGGGTAGAGGATATGTTTTGCGTAGAATTCTGCGCCGTGCCGTTCGCCACGGCTATTTGCTCGGTATAAAAGAGCCCTTTATGTATCGCCTCGTGGATAAAGTATGCGAGCTGATGGGTGGGCACTATGCCTATCTGAACGAGAAAAAGCAAGCCGTAAAGGAGCAGATCAAACTCGAAGAGGAGCGGTTTTTCGCCACTTTGGCAAACGGCATCGAGCTTTTTAACGAGGAGCTTGCGCGCACTAAAGAAATTTTTAGCGGCGAGGTCGCGTTTAAGTTATACGATACCTACGGCTTTCCGCTCGATCTGACCGCCGATATGCTGCGCGAGAAAAATTTGCGCGTGGATGAGGCTAAATTTGACGCGCTTATGAGCGAGCAAAGGCAGATAGCTAAAGCCGCATGGAAGGGCAGTGGCGATAAAAACGTCCGTGGCGATTTCAAGGCGCTGCTAGAGAAATTCGGCGAGAATAAATTTAGCGGTTACGAAGAGCTTAGCCGCACGAGCAAGGTTTTAGCACTACTTAACGAGGATTTTGCGGAAGTGGATGAGCTCAAAGCCGGCGATATCGGCTGGGCGATGTTTGATATCACTCCGTTTTATGCACAAAGTGGCGGTCAGACGGGCGATAGCGGCGAAGTGGAGTCCATAGCCGATGTGTTTGATACTCAGAAATTTTATGGGTTAAATTTATCCCACTTGCGCCTTAATCGTAACCTGAAAATCGGCGATATAGTCGGGCTTAAGGTTTCTGAGGAGCGTGAACAGATTGCACGTCATCACAGTGCGACGCACCTTTTGCACGCGGCGCTTCGTGCGGTGCTAGGGGCTCATATCGCTCAAGCAGGAAGCTTGGTTGAAGCGGACCGCTTAAGATTTGACTTCTCGCATCCTAAGGCACTTAGCGATGAGGAGCTAGCTAAAATCGAGGAATTTGTAAATAACGCCGTTTGCAAGGGCTGTGCGGCAAAAACTGAGATTATGGATATAGATGACGCTAAAAACAGCGGCGCGATTGCGCTTTTTGGCGAAAAATATGGCTCAAAAGTGCGCGTCGTGAGCTTCGGAGAGATTAGTAAGGAGCTTTGCGGTGGAATTCACGTGCGTAATTTAAGCGAGATAGGACCGTTTTTTATCGTCAAAGAAAGCGGCGTAAGTGCGGGTGTTAGGCGTATCGAGGCAGTTTGTTCGCGCGCCGCTTTAAATTTGGCGCTTCAAAATCGCGCTAAGCTTGCTGAAATTTCTGCGGAGCTAAAAGGGATTGAGCCTCTCCGCGCGATTGAGAAATTAAAAGATGAGATCAGGTCGCTAAAAGATCAGATCAAGCATGCAAGCAGTTCCCATGCACTGGCTTTTCTAAATGTCGGTGATACCAAACTTTGCGTAGCCTCGGTCGAAAGCGGTGATATAAAAACTATGATAGACGAGTTTAAAAATAGCCACGAAAAGGCGGCGATAATGCTGATGCAAGTGGGCACCGACGGCAAAATTTCAATCGCAGCAGGCGTTAAAAACGCGCCTATTAAAGCGGGCGAGTGGGTTAAGCTCGCGGCGCAAATTTTAGGCGGTGGCGGCGGCGGACGCGATGATTTTGCGACCGCAGGCGGCAAGGACGTGCTAAAAATCGAAGAAGCGATCAAAGAGGCGATCTCTTACGCAAAAGGTAAAATTTGAACGAAATCGATACCGGCTTCATCAAAGCCTCGCAAATTTTGCCGCTGATTCACATTTTAAGCGTGATTTTTTTGGTCTGCGCGCAGATCTGCGTATTTTTGATCGCGCGGATTTTTATGAATTTAAGCAGTAAAAGCCAAGCAGATGCGAAGGATGTAAAATTTGCAGAAATTTTGCGATATATGAAGCGCTATGAGCAGTTCTTTGCGCTATTTTTGGTGATCGTTTGCGCAAGTGGATTTTTTCTTGCGGACGGCGGAAGTTTTAAATTTTCAGATCCTATGGTAAAAGGTGCGATTGCCACGTTGTGGGCTGGTGCCGGCTTTATACTACTAAATTTTATCTACATGCATTATAAAATTTTATCTTTGAAGCGAGCTTTGGATGCGGGAGATGAGCTTGAGGCGAATGAGCATTTAATCATCGTCGTTAAATATTTCATCCCGCTAAATATCGTAGTCACGCTGATTTGCGTTTATTTGGGCGTGACGGTGGGCGAGTTTTGATGATTTATTTAGCTTCCAGTTCGCCTACTAGAGCGCAAATTCTAAAGGATAACGGCGTAGAATTTACGCAAATTCCTTTTAATTTCGATGAAAGCGGCATTAGTAAGGACGATGCACGCACCTATGCTTACCGCGTTGTCTTGGCCAAGAAAACGCAGTTTTTTAAAATTTATAAAAATTATGATAGAGTGCTGTTTGCCGATAGCTCCGTACTTGCCGGCGGCGAAATTTTAGGCAAGGCGCGGGATGAAGCGGACGCGTTAAGGATGCTGCGGGCTCAAAGCGGTGCTAGCTGCGCCGTTTATACTGCGATGATTTTTTGCAGTAAGGCGCTAGAGCTTTCGGCACTTAGCGTCGCAAGCTTTGAATTCGCAGAATTTAATGAAGCAGATTTAAAAGGCTATATCGCTAGCGGCGATTGGTGCGGCAAGGCGGGTGCGATGAGTATCGAGGGCTTTAATGAAAAATATATCAAAAGCTCGCGTGGGTCAAAATTCACGGCGATGGGGCTTGATCTGGAAATTTTAAAGAGGTTTGTATGGTAAGAGTTTTATTTAGTTTTATTACGGTTTGTGCGTTTGCCGCAGGCGGAATTTTTTTGTATTTTTACTCGCAAATCCGCTTGGAATCGGACTCGATCATCGATTATCATCCCGAGCTTACGACTAAAATTTATGACCGCAACGGCAATTTGATAGCCAATGTTTTTAATGAACAAAATAGAATTTACGTAAAATTCGACGAGATTCCAGGCCGCGTAATCGAGGCGCTCGTAGCTATCGAGGATACGGCGTTTTTCGAACACGGCGGCGTGAATGTCGAGGCGATTTTTAGGGCGATTATTAAGGACGTCAAAGCGATGAAATTTGTCGAAGGAGCTTCCACGATTACGCAGCAGATCACGCGAAATTTAGTTCTTTCGAGCGAAAAGAAGCTTGATCGCAAGATCAAAGAAGCGATCCTATCGCTTAAGATAGAAAACGCCCTAAGTAAGGAACAAATTCTAGAGCGTTACTTCAACGAAGTATATTTCGGGCACGGATATTACGGCATCCGCACGGCGGCTTTAGGATATTTCAAAAAAGATTTGCAAGATTTGAGCCTTAAAGAGATCGCGATTTTAGTGGGCTTGCCGAAAGCTCCTAGCAGCTTTGATCCTACTAAGCACCTGGATTTGTCGCTTTCGCGCGCCAATAACGTGATTTATAGGATGCATGAGCTCGGCTGGATAAATAAGACCGAATATGAGCTTGCGATGAACGAGCAGCCTACGATCTACAACGAAACGCTCACGCAAAACGTAGCGCCGTATGCCGTAGATGAGATCATAAAAGAAGCCGAAAAAATTCTACCGGACGTCCGCACGGGCGGATACCGCATAGATACGAGCCTTGATCTAAAGGCGCAGGCGATGGCGCAAGAGGCATTAGTTTTCGGCTACAATGAAATTTTAAAGCGCAACAAAGACGCCAATGCAAGCAACGTAAACGGCGCTATGGTCGTCACGCATCCACAAAACGGCGAAATTTTAGCCTTAGTAGGCGGCGTGGATTACGCGAAATCAAATTTCAATCGTGCCAGCCAATCCCAGCGCCAAACCGGCTCCAGCTTCAAGCCTTTCGTCTATCAAATCGCCCTTGATATGGGCTACTCGACGATGACCGAAGTTCCCGATATAGCTAGAGAATTCGACGATGGCAGCGATAAAACGTGGAAGCCGAAAAATTACGACAAGACTTACAGCGGCTACATCACGATCAAAGAAGCTTTAACACGCTCACGTAACCTTGCCTCGATCAATCTGATGCAATCTATCGGCGTTGATCGCGCGGTAAAAAAGCTTGGCGAGTTCGGCTTCAAAAACGTCCCGCCCGCCCTGTCGGTGGCTATCGGCAGCTACGGAATTTCGCCGCTTGAATACTCCACTATGTATTCGATGTTCCCGGGGCTTGGGATTACAGCAAAATCAAAATTTATCGTTTCGATTACCGATAAGGACGGCAAAACTCGCTTTATCGAGCCTGAGCGCCGCCGCGTGCTGCGCCCTGAACAGGCATATCTGATGACCACACTACTAAAAAATATCGTGCAGCGCGGCACCGGTACTCGCGCACGCGTACAAGGCATCGACATAGCGGGCAAAACAGGCACCTCAAACGATAGCATAGATGCGTGGTTTTGCGGCTTTACGCCGGATTTGCAGATCATAATCTGGTATGGCAACGACGATTATAAACCTATGCGAAAGGTCGAGGGCGGCGGTCGTACCGCAGCACCGGTGTTTGCAAAATTTTTAGATGCCTATTTAAAAGAATATCCGCAAACCAAACGCAACTTTACCGTTCCGGACGGCGTTTTCAGTCGCTCATACAATGGCAAGGAGGAGTATTACACTAAAATTTCGCCACTTCCTAAACCTCGCGAAAGTAGCAGCGACGGATCGTTTTAAATTTGGATGGAAATCTAAATTTTAATCCGTTTTCGGAAGCCTTGTATGAATTGCGCTTATTACACAAACTATAAATATGCTAATTTTATAGTTTGTTTAGTGTTTGAGGCGATAAAATGCGTAATCATTTTATTTAGGGGTTAAGATTGCAGAATTTAGATTTTGAAAGCAAAAAGATAAGAATAAAAAATACTCGTATAAAATTCGGTAAATTTTTTACGAAATTATGTTTTATATATTTTTTATATTCTCTTAGCGCCTTTATAATTCCTAAAAATATTTTAGATATTTCTCCTGTGTGCTTAAATTTCGTAAATTTTATGAAAAGTTATTTTCCAAATATCGAAATTATCGGTAGTATTAGCCCATACACCCAACTTTCGGAATTTTACGTTAGTATTATGTGGATATATGGGATTATTATTTTTGCGGTTTCTAGCTTATATTTATTGGTTTATTATATTTACTTTTGCAGATATGATGATGATTTTATCTTGGTTGCAAAAAAGAAGCGGGAAAACGATTGCCCGTTTTTGTTACTTCCGTTTATGTTTGGTCTTGGTATTTTTATGTTGGAGGTTTATTATACCGGATATTTTGCAAGTAGCGGTATAAGCATAAGAACAAGCCATTTTATGCCGGAATTTCAAAGTAGATTTTCAATTTTTGGATATATTATTTTCTTTCAATCTGGTTTTTCTCTTTCTGGTTCCGTAATATTAATGTCTGCATTTGAATTTATTTACAAAATATATTTCTATTTAAAAGGAGTGAAAGATGCAGAGCAAAGTCAATGAAAAGAGCGGTGTATTGAATTAAAAATTTGGAGTATTATCGTATGGAATTTCAAAGTTATAAATCTGAAATGCCTCTTTTTATGATCAAAGATTATTGGACTAAAATCAGCACAGAATGCTATTTAATATTAGCTGTATTTTTAGTCATATTTCTATTTTTCTGCAGAGGAAGTGCTTGGGCATATCAATTTTTAGGAGCCATTACTTTTTTGGTGGGAATTTTATTTATTAATAAACATAAATTTTTAAATTTCTATTCCGATAGAATAGAATATAATTCTTTATGCAAAAATTATAACGACGTATATTCGATACATAAAAGTGTAAAGACTTCTAATTTTGATAAAATCGCTATTTATAAATTTTCTGGACTAGTAATTGAAGACGCTTGCAAATACAATGCCAATATAACTAGATTTAAAAAATTTCTCTTGCTAATTTTATCGTACGCTCTGCATCCGATAAATCTTCTTTGCTTCGGTGTACTTAAAATTTTAAGAAGAATAGATAGCATAAATTTAAATGTTCTAATTTTATTAGATAGTACTCATAGTAATTATTTTGCCATCCCATTAACTATGCTAAGTGACTATGAACGAGTAAATTTGAAAAAGTATTTAAAAGACAAACTAAATCTAAATCTTGATAATATTTGAGATCAGGGATAGATTTGTAGATATAAATTTTATATAAAATTTTCTAAATACCTTATTCCAGTATACTTTAATAAATTCCAGCTTAAGCAGATAAATTTTATCTTTTTATTGACGGACCTCAATGCTTATCGAAATTTAAATAGGTAAAATTCTCTCCTAATTTCAGTTAAAGGAGTGAAAATGGCAGAGTATAAAAAGCTCTGGATGACGCTTGTAGCGGTACTCATCGTGGGCTTTAGTTTCTTGGGTTTTTACGGCGGCGAGGTGTATAGGCAGTCTCCGCCAGTGGTAAAATTTACCGATGCTAGTGGAGCTGAGCTAATCAGTACCGAGCGCATTTACCGCGGGCAGGAGGCCTGGCAGAGTATCGGCGGTATGCAGGTGGGCTCGATCTGGGGCCATGGAGCGTATCAGGCGCCTGATTGGAGCGCAGATTGGCTGCATAAGGAGCTGGTTGCGTTTATGGATATCAAGGCGCAGGAGCGTTTCGGCGTGAAATTTGACGCCTTAAATGACGAGCAAAAGGCGCAGATCAAGGCGCTTACCAAGGCCGAGTACCGCACCAATACCGTAAAAGACGGCGCCGTTAAGTTAAGCGACGATCGCTTAAAGGCTATGGCGGTTGTAAAAGACGAGTACATGGGCGTTTTCGGAAACGATCCGCGCTTTAAAAAGCTTCGCGAGGATTACGCGATGAAGGAAAACACGCTCGCAAACGAGCAACACCGCGCCGAGCTCGTGGATTTCATCTTTTGGACTGCGTGGGCGGTTTCTACGGATCGTCCGAGCGGAGAGGCGACCTATACCAATAACTGGCCGCACGAGCCGCTAATAGACAATGTCCCTACCACGGAAAACGTCGTTTGGACGATCGCAAGCCTCGTTATTTTGCTTACCGGCATCGGTCTTTTAGTGTGGTTTGGAAATTTCTACGGCAAAAAGGACGAGGATTTCGAGGCTCCTGCGAAGCTAAACGCCGATCCGATCGCCGCTTTAGCGCTTACGCCGTCGCAAAAGGCGCTCGGCAAGTACCTTTTCGTAGCGATTGCGTTGTTTGCATTTCAAGCCTTCATCGGCGGCTTTGTTGCGCACTATACGATCGAGGGTCAGTCCTTTTTCGGGCTTGATATTTCGCAATATATCCCTTACTCGCTAGCTCGCACCTGGCACGTGCAGGCGTCCATTTTCTGGATCGCTACGGGCTTTTTGGCGGCGGGATTGTTTCTAGCTCCGATCATCAACGGCGGCAAGGATCCTAAATTTCAAAAGCTCGGCGTGGACGTGCTTTTCTACGCGCTTCTTTTCTTGGTCGTCGGCAGCTTCGCGGGCGAATACATGGCGATTGCGGGTAAGATGGATCCAAGCAGCAGTTTCTGGATCGGACATCAAGGATACGAGTATTTAGACCTCGGTAGAATTTGGCAGCTGATACTGTTCGTGGGCCTTGTGATCTGGATGGTACTCGTGCTGCGTGGCTTTATTGCGGGCTTTAGAGCCGAGGGAGATAAGAATTTATTGGCGATCTTTACCGCTTCGGTTATCGCCGTGGGGCTTTTTTACGGCGCGGGTCTATTCTACGGACAGCGCTCGCCGATCCCTGTGATGGAGTACTGGCGCTGGTGGGTCGTGCACCTTTGGGTCGAGGGATTTTTCGAGGTTTTCGCGACGGCGTCTTTGGCGTTCGTGTTTGCGTCCTTGGGCTTAGTAAGCAAGAAATTTGCCACCTACACCTCGATTGCTAGCGCGTCGATTTTCCTAATTGGCGGAATTCCTGGCACCTTCCATCACCTCTATTTTGCGGGCACCACTACGCCGATAATGGCTGTGGGTGCGAGCTTCTCGGCGCTTGAGGTCGTGCCTTTGGTGCTTTTGGGTTCGGAAGCGTTTCATTACTACAAGCTTCAATTCGCGCAGGATTGGGCCAAGCGTCTAAAATGGCCGCTTTACTGCTTCATCGCCGTGGCATTTTGGAATATGCTGGGCGCGGGCGTTTTCGGCTTTTTAATCAACCCGCCGCTTGCGCTATTTTACATCCAGGGCTTAAACACCACCGCGGTGCACGCACATACGGCGCTATTTGGCGTATACGGCTTTTTGGCGCTCGGCTTCGTGTGGCTCGTGGCACTGTATATCTACAGGCAAAAAAGCTTTGACGATACGCTGATGAAGATCGGCTTTTGGGCGCTTAACGCGGGTCTGCTTCTAATGGTGCTGATTTCGCTATTGCCAGTTGGAATTTTGCAGGCATTCGCGGCGATCGACGTGGGTATGTGGTACGCAAGAAGCGCGGAATTCTTGCAAAAAGACAGCCTCTATGGGCTCCGCTGGGCGCGCATCATCGGCGATACAATCTTTTTGGTTGGAAGCGTGTGCTTTTTGCTTCAAATCGTGCGAATGATATTCTCGCGCGCTAAATAGAGCTTTCGAGAGCTTTTATCGCTTGTTTGCCTCGCAGGAATTTTATATTCTTGCGAGGCTTTTTAAATTTAGCGCACTTCGCGCGAGCTTTTTTCCGCAAAGGGAAGCTGCGCGCGAGTCTTTGCCACAGACGATATCCGCGGCTAGTTTTAAATTTAGCCGCAAATCACTCTAAATCTTTAAAATTTTAAAATTTCATCCCTTTAAATTTACCCGAGCCAAATTTTAAATTTGCTACAATTACCGCCGAAATTTCAATCTAAAGGAGCGAAAAATGGGTGTGCGAGAGCAAATTTTAGAAGACATTAAAACGGCGATGAAAAGCGGCGATCACTTCCGCAGAGACAGCCTGCGGATGCTTAACGCCGCGCTTAAGCAGGTCGAGGTGGACGAGCGCATCAGCCTTAGCGACGAGCGCGTCTTTAGTATACTTCAAAGCGAGATCAAGCGCCGAAACGACTCCGTGCAGCAGTATCGCGCGGGCGGTCGCGACGATTTGGCGCAAAAAGAGCAGGGCGAGATCGAGATCATCGCGTCTTATCTGCCCGCGCAGCTAGGCGATGCCGAGCTTGAAGCGCGCGTCGGCTCGCTAATCGCGCAGCTCGGCGCTAGCGGCGCAAAGGATATGGGGCGCGTGATGAAAGCCGCCAAAGAAGCGCTCGGCTCAAGCGTGGACGGTAAGCGCCTAAGCGATGCAGTCAAAGCGGCACTGAAGTAGCCTACGTTTGGAGTTAAATTTAAGTCCGGCTGCGGCTAAATTGTATCGACGTAAAATTTCGCTGTTGAAATTTTTTGAGATAGAGCTTTGGCTGCGGAATTCATACGCTAATTTAAAATTTTAAAGGATCATCATGAAAAAATTTATCGCGGTTTTACTAGCTGTCCTGCTTGTGGGATGCCAGTGCAAACAAAACGTAGTGCCCGGAGCGAATGAAACGCCCGAAAAGATTACGGCATTTTTCATAAACGATGGCAAGGAATACATCGTAGGCGAGAAACTCAGCTATGTCCTAACGAACGGCTCGTCGCTTAAGAATATCTCGGAATTTTACGATGGCGGGTACGCCAAGGGGCTTAAGCGCGAGTTTGTGCAAATCGAAGTAACCGATGCTAAAAACGGCGAGGCGCGCGGCAGCTTCAGTGCATTTTTGAATTCCGCAGCTGGTGCAGATGTCGCCAAAATCAAAGCTCTAGCGAACCGCATCGAAATCGATGAGAAAAAAGGCGAGATCGAGGTTATTTTTAACTTTGATGCGCGAGTAGTGCAGATCAAAAATCTTAACGAAATAATGAAGCCAAGCGATAGGCTGCGCTCCCCGATAGCCGCAAACATCGAGGTTAGGCCTGAACGCTGCGAGGGCAACGCCCTGTTGGATACGCTAGGCATCATCGTGGCTATACCAGTGGTAATCGTGGGCGTAGTGCTATTTCTGCCCGTCGGGGCGATGGAGGCGCTTGCGATGCAGCATAGCCCGCGATAATAAAAGCCGTGGAATTGCGTATCTTGCAGCGAAACTTACAATGTAATGATCGATGAAGCTCGGCGAAATTTGGTATAACTTAGATCGCAAGTTCGATCTATTTATGATCGCATTTTATTTGGCGGCGATGTGGTACGGATTTCTTTTTAGCTTGAATCCGAAAAGCTTAGACGATCTGAAAATCGCAAATGGAATAATCATGGATGTCAGAAGCGATGATGGGCGCGAATATATGCAGATTTTTACGGATGAGCGCAAATTTATCAAAGTCTTTTTAAATGGCGATACGGATAACTTAACCTCTTTTTATAAAAATAAAATTTTGCTCAATGCGGCAATTGTTGAAGCTAATTTTAAGCGCTCAGGAGCGGACGAGTGGCAAGGCGTAAATATCAAGCCTTCTATCTCGCTAATCGCATACGAATGGCTGGAAGGCAAGCGAGTTAAAGCTTGGTATCAAAGCCGTCCGTTTCCGTTTCAGGGTCGCGGCACGGCGTATCAGGTTTTATTTTTGGATTATAATGCGAGCGTCGACCCACCGCAGCGCGAGTATCTGATGAAATTCAGATATGACAAATACGCTACGACGGATGATAAATTTACAGCTATGATATTTGGAGCTTTGACGCTCATTTTTCTTGCGATTATGGCGGGTAAATTTTATCAAGCATGGCGCCAACTGCAATAAACATTGCGCTGCGAAATTTTAATTAGCATCGGATAACCTGAAAACACGGCACGCAGTATTGATACGAAGCATTTTAAAAGGCGCTAGGCTTGCGCTGCGTAATTTATCGCAGATAGCGGCGCGAGCAGGATAAATTTGCAGTGTTAAATTTGAAGCGCTATTAAAATACAGACCGAAACGAGATTTAAAATTTTGATAAATAGCGTGCGCCGAGTTTTGAAATTTTGCGGCTCTAGCTGCGCCAGCTAGCGCTAAATTTTAAATTTAAACTGCGTGAAATTTTAAAATTTAAACTGCGCGAGATTTCAAAATTTCAAAATTTCAAATCTCGCGCTCGTTTAGCAGTATCCATAAAATTCCAAACGCCAAATGGGAGCGAATGGGCTAAAATAGCCCATTTATCAGCCCTTTAATCGCGTCTGATTGCTCCTTTTTCGCGTCGTTTTTGCTGCTATTATCATCCTTTTTCACGCCGAAAAGCTTGTCGATGCCCTTGCCGATCTGCTTGTCGAGTTTGCCCTTTAGATAGTCCGATTGGATATTGTATTTCGGCTCTTTAATCGTGCCGGTGATGTTTATTTCAAGATCGGTTTTTTCGATGTTTGCCTTAACCGGCACCGAAATCGCGCCCGTTTTACTATCCAGCGTGCCGTCCGTTACGTTTAGCTTGCTTTTTTGCGCGCTCATATCGGCGTTGAAATTAATTAAATTCTGCTTGATCGTGCCGTTTACTTTGGCGTCGTTATAGACCTCGCCGCCTAGATCGCGGCCTAAAATTTTGCCGATTTTATCGATCAATCCGCCGCTAGGAAGGCGGCCGTTGTTGATGATCGCGTCGAATTTGCCGCTGTGCGAGTTTGTATTATACGTAAGATTTGCATTGCCCGTGCCGTCGTAGACGTGATCGATATTTAGAAGCGTCGTAAGCTCTTTGACGATAAAATTTTGGATTTTACAATTTGCCTCATCGCCCGCGATCTGTCCGTTCAGCTCACCGCCCGCGACCTTGGAATTTATGGTCGCAAACAGACTCTTGCCGTCATGCGAAAGCTCGCCCGTCGCAGCAATCTTGCCGTTTAGTCTGCGATTTAAGAAAAATTCTAGTCGCTGCAGACTCGGGATCAGCAGCGCGTAGTTTGCCTTAAGCGCTTTGTTTTTAAGCTCATAAGTGCCGTTTAGGCTCTGAAGCTGCGCCAGATCGGAGTTTGCGCTAGCGCTAAAGGTCGCGACTGAGTTTTTGATATTTGTCTGCGCCTGCGCGTCCGCTTTTAGATCATTCGGGAAGTTCTTGCCCGTCGCGCCGTCTAAAAATTTCTTAAAAATCACACCGTTAGCAAGCGAAATTTGCGCCGTGCCGTTGATACCGTCCTTTAAGCTTAACTTCGCATCGCCGTTTATCGTGCCGTTTCCGATCGCGCTGCCGTAAAACAGAGCCGAAAGCACGGCCAGATTTAGATTGCTCGCCTTAAGCTTTAGATCGCTTAAATTTCCGCTCGCATTCAGGTTGCCGCCCATCGCGTTTAGATTTAAGTTTAGATTTTTAAGCTCATTTTGCGCTAAAGCCGCGCTAAGCTCGCCGTTTGCTTTGCCTTGCAGCTTCACTCCCAGGACGTTTTGCAGCGCGGCTAGATCGTTTGCGTTTAGCTTTGCGGACAGCTCGCCGTTTTTGTTTTTCAGATCGTATTTAGCCTCCGCATCCGCTTTAAGCGCGTCTTTAAATGCTGAAATTTGCGAGTTTGAAAGCTCAAGCGTAGAAAAATCGGTCTTTAAATTTCCGTTTGCTTTAACGTCGCCTGAAATTTTGCGCCCGATAAGGCTTTCGAGCTTCGCTAAATCGGGCAAATTCAGATTAAAATCAGAGTTTAAAATTTTGCTTTTCAGATTAAATTCCGATTTTTCGGCGCTGATCTTGCCCAGCGTCGAATCAATTTTGCTTGCTGCTCGCAGGACGTCATTTTGCGCCGTGATGTCCGAGTTTAGCGTGATCTGCACGCCCTTTGGGATGGAGATATTCATATCTTTAAACGCAGATTCGTTTAGGATCAAATTTGAACTCTTGATGCTTGCGTTGCCCTCTGCGCCGCCGCCGCTAGCCTTGATGTCCGAGAGCACATCGATATTTCCTTTGGCGTAGATTGGCAGAGAAGCCACGGCAAAAGCTTTTTCGACGTTTAGGCTCTTAGCGTCGATTTGCAGATCAAGCGGTTTGAGGTCTTTTAAATTTGCTAAAAATTTTACGTTGCTATCAAAAATCCGCCCGCTGCCGTTGATGCCGAATTTGCCAAGATCGCCTAAAATTTGCCCCTTAAGGCTTAGCCCTTCGTCCATTTTTATGCCGAGTTTGGCTAGATCGTGCGCATTTGCGTCGTAGTTAAGATCGAAAGAGCGCGCAAAAAGCGAGTATTTGCCCTTTACGTTTACGTTCGCAGCGTCATTTACGTTGGCGCTGATGTCCAGATCGCCGAAATTTAGATCGAATTTCTCAAGCTTCACGTCAAGGCCGCTTTTTTCTTTGATCAAATTTTCTACGTAAGGCTTGGTGAGATTGTTGCCAAAATCGCTGAAAAATAGGCAGCCTGCGCCTACGATAAGCAGGATTAAAATTCCTGCGATTATGCCGAAAATTTTCATTTCGTCCCCTTAAAATTTAAAATTTGAGGGTATTATAGCCCTTAAAATTTAACGTTTGAAATCTCAATACTTGAGTTTAAATCACTAAAGTTCTATAAAAATTTTTCATAAACTATTGACAAGAATATAAATTTTGCATATAATCTTAGCACTCAAACACATTGAGTGCCAATTTTAGAAAATCACAAATCAAAGAAAGGACTGAAATGAAATTTCAACCACTTGGCAAGCGCGTTCTAATCGAGCGCGAGGAGGAGACCAAAAAGACCGCTTCGGGCATCATCATCCCCGACAATGCTTCAAAAGAGAAGCCTTCGACCGGCAAAATCGTAGCCGTCGGCAGCGAATGTGAAGGCGTCAAAAATGGCGATACCGTAGCGTTTGCAAAATACGCAGGCAGCGAGATTAGCTTAGATGATAAGAAATTTCTTATCTTAAATTTAGAAGACGTTTTAGGCATAATTAAATAAAAAGGATTGAAAATGGCAAAAGAGATTATTTTTTCAGACGACGCAAGAAACAAGCTTTACGCGGGCGTTAGGAAGCTAAACGACGCTGTAAAAGTTACGATGGGACCTCGCGGTCGCAATGTCTTAATCCAAAAGAGCTTCGGCGCTCCGGCGATCACAAAAGACGGCGTAACCGTCGCTAAAGAGATTGAGCTAAAAGATACGCTAGAGAATATGGGCGCTTCTTTGGTGCGCGAAGTAGCGAGTAAGACCAACGATCAGGCAGGCGACGGCACTACTACAGCAACCGTGCTAGCTCACGCGATCTTTAAAGAGGGCCTACGCAACGTAACTGCGGGCGCAAATCCGATCGAAGTTAAGCGCGGTATGGATAAATTTAGCGCTGCGGTTATTGAGGAGCTAAAAAAATCCTCTAAAAAAGTAAGTGGCAAAAAAGAGATCGCTCAGGTTGCTACGATCTCTGCTAATAACGACAGCGCGGTGGGCGATCTGATCGCAGACGCTATGGAAAGAGTCGGCAAGGACGGCGTTATCACGGTAGAAGAGGCAAAATCTATTAACGATGAGTTAAACGTAGTCGAGGGAATGCAGTTTGACCGCGGCTATCTAAGCCCATATTTCATTACAAATGCCGAGAAAATGCTAGTCGAGCTAAGCTCGCCGCTAGTGCTTCTATTTGACAAAAAAATTACAAATTTAAAAGATCTACTTCCGGTTTTGGAGCAGGTTCAAAAAAGCGGCAAACCGCTTCTAATCATCGCCGAGGATATCGAGGGCGAGGCGCTTGCGACCTTGGTCGTAAATAAACTTCGCGGCGTGCTAAACATCTCTGCGGTCAAAGCCCCTGGATTTGGCGATCGCAGAAAGGCGATGCTTGAAGATATCGCGATTTTAACGGGTGGCACCGTCATCAGTGAAGAGCTTGGCAGAACGCTAGAAAGCGCCTCCATGGCTGATCTTGGACAAGCCGAGCGCATCGTGATCGACAAAGATAACACCACTATCGTAGGTGGCGCGGGCAAGAAAAAAGATATCGACGCGCGCGTTTCGCAGATCAAAGCTCAAATAGCCGAGACTACGAGTGATTACGACAAAGAGAAGCTTCAAGAGCGCATGGCCAAGCTTAGCGGCGGCGTCGCGGTCATCAAGGTGGGCGCTGCGACCGAAACCGAGATGAAAGAGAAAAAAGACCGCGTGGACGATGCTCTAAACGCAACCAAAGCAGCCGTAGACGAGGGTATCGTAATCGGCGGCGGCGCTGCGCTAATCAGAGCTGGACTTAGCGTAAAACTAGCCCTAAGCGGCGACGAGCTTATCGGTGCAGACATCGTTAAGCGCGCGCTTTTCGCTCCGCTTCGCCAGATCGCAGAGAATGCGGGATTTGACGCAGGTGTCGTAGCAAATAAGGTCGAGCAGGGCTCAGACAAAAAATTTGGCTTCAACGCCGCAAACGGCGAGTACGTCAATATGTTTGAGGCAGGTATCATCGATCCAGTCAAGGTTGAGCGCATCGCGCTTCAAAATGCGGTCTCCGTCGCAAGCCTACTTCTAACGACCGAAGCGACCGTAAGCGAGATCAAAGAGGAGAAACCTGCAATGCCTCCAATGCCTGATATGGGCGGCATGGGTGGCATGGGCGGAATGATGTAGTCCCATAGGAGCGTCATTCGGCGCTCCTATGCCATTGCAACGGCGTGGTGAGATTTTACGGTGCCCCCGCAATGCCTTTGCGGCGATGCTTTTGCTATGCGCCGTAAAATGAGATGTGCCGCGTTTTGGATATGTCTAAGGCGCGGCGATTTATTATGAATTAGCGATTAAGCGGTGTGATTTTTAGTCACTGCATGATCTTATAAATTTCGTATCTCACCGCAAATTTACGGTTTTGCCGCATTATCCTTTAAAATTAAAAATTTTATCTGAGCTTACTTTTTACCTTAAATTCTGACTTGCCGCTCAAAATCTAAGCGCAGAATTCTAAAACTTTAAAATTTTCAACTATCCCACCTAAACGCTTACAAGATAAAATTTGCTGTGGCGTCATATTTTTAGTGTGATAAAATTCTATTGCCAAACAGAATTCTAGCTGCGGAATTTTTGAAGTTTAGCCTTTATCCAGGTTTTTATTTGGCGATACGGCTTGGAATTAGAGCTGAAATTTAATAGCCTCACTCATTAAATTTAACGCGGCTTAATCTAAGCTTTGCTAAATTTCGCCTAAAATCCATGGAAAGGAAAACGATGAAAAATTTAGCTCGTATTTTTTTAATTGCGTTCATTTTGGCGAGCTTTTCTGGCACTTTTGCCGCGCAGCAAAGCCACAAATCTAAAATTTCATCTCAAAATCTGCGAGCTAAAGATCATTCGAGTAAAAATACCTCGGCAAAATCTCCTGCCGAGCCGCTTGCTAAAAAACCTACAAATGCTAAAAGTCTTTCAAATTCCAAGCTCACAAAAAATACGCGTGCATCTAGGAATTCCGCTAAAAATTTCACGCAAAAAAGTGCGAAAAATTTTACTAAAAATCCTGGGCAAAATTCCGCATCGCATCCTGTGAGAAATAAAGCATCTAGGCTCCCAGCCAATCAATCAAGCAGCCAGAATGAAGCTAGTAAGAGTCTAGTCGCGACGCTGATGCGTTTGCCAAAGACCCGTATCTATGAGGACGAGGCGCCAAGCGCTCGCGATACGGAGCAAACTTACAGAGGCGCAGATATGCGGAGAAGCGTAAGCGCGCAAACTCACGGAGGCGCGGATGAGCAGACTGGCAAAATCGTAGACGCACAAGCTCGCAAATTAATGACGGCTCGAATTGCACAGCCGCAAGCTCGCCACGGCTATAGTGCAACTCGTTCTGGCGCTATGGAGCATACAGCTGCATCTCATTCGAGTGCCACGAAGTATACGGCTCGTCAAAATGCCCGCGCGCCCTATCTTCCCACATCTGCTCGCTCTAGCCGTGCGATAGGGCGCCCTAGCGGTAGCGCGCTTAGTAAGATGTCGTCGCCAAAGCGGGGTAATGCGCTAGGGCAAGGTGCTGCGATGCGTTATGATGAGCGTTGGGCGAAGCCCGCTCCACAGCCTTACGAGCCTGCGCCTGAGACCGAGAAAAAGCGCGGGCTGATATTTTCGTCGCAGTGGGGCCCCACCGCGCCTAAAAGTAAGTGGCAGCAGCACGAAGCCCCGACGGATGACGCTTCGTCGCGCAATGAGTCGGTGATGGATATGCTGCAGGACAAGATGAGCAGGGTCAAGGTGAATATGGAGCTAGTGCGCTAGCCTAGGCGGCACGCCGGCGCAATTTATATGCGTAGGCGGTTTAAATTTTGCTGCCTCTATAAGATCGCGATACTGGCGCGGTGTGCAAAACACGAACGGCTGACGTTTTTTTCGGCTTTGCCGCCGTGCGAAACAATGCCCTAATGCTGCAATTAAAGATAGAATGTTCATATTTCATCTACTTGCTTTGAATTTCACGGCTGCATGCCGCGCTGCTAGGATAAACCATACTGCACTCGTTTTGCGCGAGTGAGCGCTGCGACGATACTGTGGGTAAAATTTCGCGGAAATTTCAAAAGCTTAATTTTGTAATTTTATGTCGCAGGACTTCGCTTGCCTGCTAAGTTTGCGGAATTTTGCTTGGCTACGTGGTTTATTAAATTTCGCTTGCCATCAAAATTTTGTAGAGTTTCGCTTGTTGCTGGAATTTTTAGAATTTTATTAGATGGCGGAATTTTATAGACTTTATTCGCTCAAATTTCGCGGCGAAATGAAATTTTTTGCAAGCGTAAAAGTAAAATTTAGCGAGTGAAATTTTGCAGGCAAAATTCTACGGCGGCTGGCAAACGCGAATTATTAAATTTTAACCCCGTTTTGAATAAAATAGCGCAAAAAATTCTAAAGGCTTAAATTTGAAAAATCGCTATCCGACCCGCCAAATCTCTGTCGGCTCCGTCAAAATCGGCGGCGGCGCGCCCATCTCCGTGCAGTCGATGAGCTTTTCTAAAACGAAGGATGTGGAGGGCACGCTAGAGCAGATAAACCGCCTGTATTTCGCGGGCTGCGACATCGTGCGCTGCGCGGTGCTTGATAAGCAGGATGCGGACGCGCTCGCGCGGATCAAAAAAAGCTCGCCGCTTCCCATCGTAGCGGACATCCATTTTAATTTTCGCTTGGCGCTGCAGGTCGCGGAGTTTGTCGATGCCATCCGCATCAATCCCGGCAATATCGGCGGCAAGGAGCGTATCAAAGAGGTCGTGCGCGCGTGCAAAGCTCGCAGCCTGCCTATCCGTATCGGCGTAAATTTGGGCTCTTTGGAGGAGCAGTTTGAGCAAAAATACGGCCGCAGCGTGGAGGCGATGGTGCAAAGCGCGCTGTATAACGCCGCGCTGCTGCAGGATGAGGACTTTAGCGACATTGCGATCTCGCTTAAAACTTCGGATGCGCCGAGCACGGTGGCTGCGTATCGCGCGCTGCGCCCGCTATGCGAGTATCCTTTTCATCTGGGCGTGACTGAGGCGGGGACGAAATTTCACGCGAGCATCAAGAGCGCGATCGCGCTTGGTACGCTTCTAATGGAGGGGATCGGCGATACGATGCGCGTGAGCATCACGGGCGAGCTTGAGGAGGAGATCCGCGTCGCGCGCGCGATCCTACAGGACGCGGGCGTGCAAAAAAGCGGGGTCAATATCATCTCGTGCCCTACCTGCGGGCGTTTGCAAAGCGACCTGCTAAGCGCGATCAAAATCGTCGAAGAAAAAACTGCGCATATCAAAACGCCGCTAAATATCAGCGTCATGGGCTGCGTCGTAAATGCGATCGGCGAGGCGAAGGGCGCGGACGTGGCGATCGCGTTCGGCAACGGGCGCGGCATCGTGATGCGCCACGGCGAGGTGGTCGCTAAACTCGATGAGAGCAAGCTTGTGGAGCGGTTTTTGCAAGAGGTCGAGGACGAGGTGCGGGCTCGCGAAGGAGCGTGAGAGCTGCGGAGCGTCTAGCCGGTTAAAGCGGTTAAAAGCCGCTACGGCGCGCGGCTCAGCCTCGCGGCTCGGCGTTTCAGCGCGCTGGACTCACTGCGGTTCGTTTAGGCTCATCAATACAGCGTGTCTTGGCGTAAAATTTTAAAATTTAATTCTGAGGCAGCGCTTTTAAATTTGAGTCTTTGGGAATGCGGCTTGGAATTCCGGATTTAAATTTTAACTCTGGAATTTTGTTTTTAAATTTTGGGTTTGAAATTTTAACTTTGCAATTCGCTGTGAAATTTTATTTTAAAATTTGAGCCTCGCGATTCGGTGCTAAATTTGCGGCGTGAAATTTCGATACGTAAAATTTTAAACCATAGAGCTCAGCGGCGTAAAATTTCAAGGCACGGCGCGGGAGTCGGGCCGCATTAAATTTAGCGTGACGGACGCACCGTTTGCGAAACAGCGAGCGAGCGTTAAATTTAAATGCCGCGGCATTTGGCTCATTGTTTAAGGCATTTGAAAAATTTCAGATCGCGACGCTCGGTTTAAGTTTAGAAAGGTTCGCTCGCCGCAGCTCGGGCGCAAAATTTAATGCCCGAGCCGGGGGCGCTAAATTTTAATAGGCGGGCTTAAAATTTTAAAAAATTCTAAGCCCTAGCGAAATTTCAAGCTCTATGAAATTTCAAAATTTTAAATCCGCCGCGGCAGCCTTTGGACGCAGTCTCAAATCGCCGCGGTGTGTGCGGCATAAGAGCGTAGCGGCTTAAAATCGCGTGGCTTTCGGAAGCATTAAGTTTCAAAAGCGCCGCGGTTTCAAAATCGCGCGAGCTTTCAAGATCGCAAGCTGTTTGATCTAGCGAGGTTTTGGGTTGCTAGGCTCCGAGCCTTGCGGGCTTTTGGAGGCGCGAAATTTTCAAAGCCGCGATAGTTCCAAGGCCGCTACGAGCGTTCAAAGCCGCATCGGTTTTCAAAAGCGCCGAACCGGGGCTGCGGATTAAATTTACGATTTTATAGAGCTTAAAATTTAGACGCGCAAAAGCGCGCGAAACGAGGGGAAGCGATGGCAACGAAGCAGAATGTGCCTGCAAATTTATACGATCTGGATATGGAGCGCGCGATTTTAAGCTCGCTTTTGCAAAACGAGGACGCATACGGCGAGCTGAGCGAGATAATCTCGGTCGGCGATTTTTTCTACAAGCCGCACGCCGATATCTACGAGGCGATCGTCAAATGTTCCTCGCACAATGAGCCGATCGCGCCGAGTTTCGTTAAAAAATGGCTAGCCGAGCGCTACGACGATGGCGCATTTACCGAGGTCGTAGCCACTAGCGGCGTGGTCGATGCCCCAAAATACGCGCTCGAGCTGCGCGAAAAATCGATCAAGCGCTCGCTAATCAAGGTCGCGCACGAGATCCCTTCGATGGTAAACGAAGCCGTGCGCAGCAAAGACACCGCCGATAAAATCAGCTCTAAAATTTACGAGCTCATCGACGAGGAGCGCCACGGCGGCATCAAAAAATCGCACGAGATCATCGCCGACGTGGTAGAGGAGCTGAAACGCCAAAAGGCGCTCGCAGGCTCGGAGCTCGTGGGGCTGGATACCGGCTTTCGCTTCTTAAACGACTGCACGAAGGGGCTAAAGCCGGGCGAGCTCATCATAATCGCCGCCCGCCCCGGCATGGGCAAGACCGCTTTTGCGTTAAATTTGATGATGAAAACGCTGCAAAGCGGCAAGGGCGTCGTATTTTTCTCGCTCGAGATGCCCTCCGTGCAGCTGATGTATCGCATACTAAGCGCGCTTAGCTCGATCCCGCTAAGCGACATAATGAGCGCCAAGCTCAGCGACGACGACTGGACGCGCTTCAACGACGCTTGCGATGCGGTGCTAAATATGCCGCTTTTCGTCTATGACAGCGGCTACGTGAACATCCACCAAGTCCGCACCCAGCTGCGCAAGCTCAAATCCGCAGACGCCAATATCGAGCTTTGTGTGATCGATTACATCGGACTTATGACGAGCACGAGCAACTACTCCGAGCGCCACCTGCAAATCGCCGAAATTTCACGCGGGCTCAAGCTCTTAGCGCGCGAGCTAAACATCCCGATCATCGCGCTATCGCAGCTAAACCGCTCGCTCGAGGCGCGCTCGAACAAACGCCCGATGCTAAGCGATCTGCGCGAAAGCGGCGCGATCGAGCAGGACGCCGACATCATACTTTTCGTCTATCGCGACGAGGTTTATAAAGAGCAGATGGAGCGCGAGCGCATTTCGCGGCTGGAGGCCGAGGGCAAGGACGCGGGCGAACCCGTGTTTAGGCGCAACGACTATCAGGAAAAAGCCGAAATCATCGTCGGCAAAAACCGCTCGGGCGAGGCGGGCAGGACGATCGAGGTGGGCTTTCAGGGCAGATTTACCCGCTTCGTCGATACGAGTTTCGGCGGCGAGCCCAGCGAGAGCGCGATCTTTAATGAAAACGACAATCTCGACTACGTCTCGCAGCTGCAAGATCAGGGCTTTGAGGAGCCCGCTGCGGCGCGCCTAGATATGCCGAATACAGATGCGGCGCAGAATTTGCAACAGAATTTAGCGCAAAGCTTTAACGGCGCGGAGAGTTTTAACGAAGCGCAAAATAGTGTCATAAGTTTAAACGAAAGTTCTGCTGGTGCTCGAAATTCCGGGGTAAATATCGATTTTGACGAGATGCCTAGCTTCGGCCAAAGCAGCGGGCAGGACGGCGAGGAGATAGACGGCGAGTCTAAATTTAGCGCAGAGCATGGTTTGGCAGAGGCGCAGCGCGCACCGCAAAAGCAAGAATTTAAGGGGCAAAATTTAGATGATGCAAGAGCGGGCAGTGTCGCACCAGAAACAAAAAGCGCACATAAAAATTTAGCGGGCATTCCGCGAGGCGTAAAAGACACATCGCAAGGCTCAAATAACGCACGGCAAGAGGACGCTGCGTGTTTTGAAAGAGGCGAGTGCGATGAGCCGCCTTTTGAACCGCAAGAGGACGAGGCAAAATTTAAACCCGCGCCGCCTTTAAATATCGAAGAGATGGGTATTCCAAAGATCAATGAGGCAAACAGGCTCGATGACGACGACGCGCCGCTGGATCTGTGAAATAGCGCTTAGGCTCGCGCTGATCGTTAGCGTTTTTTGTTTCGCACTTTACGCGCAGGATTTCAGTGACGCAGGCTTTTGCGCGCTGGCGGCGTTTTGGGCTTATGCGTTATTTCAGGTGCTATTTAGCTTTTTTTACGAGGCGAAGCAGCGCGCCAATGCGGCGCTATTTCGCAGCAGCGGGACTTTGATTAAAATTTTTAGGGGTAGGCTCATAAGCGGGGTTTTTGCCTTCGCGGGCGCGATCCTCTTAAGTGCCACTTTGGCGCTAGGCATAGCGGATCTGCGCGGCGCGGAGCTATTCGCGACGCTCGCGGCACTGCCTGCAGCTCTTGCTCTGATGCGCCTGGCGGTGCTGAAGCTCAGTCTAAAAGAGATTAAAAATCCCAGAATTTTATCGCTCAAACTTAGTATTTTGCTGCTCGCCGCGCTTGCCGTAGCGGTAAATTTCGCTATAAATTTAGCCTATTTGCGGTTTGCGGACGGCGCAGATACTACCGCGCACTCTCAAAATTCCGCGATAAATTTTACTCCGCCCGTCAGCGCTACCGCATCCGTGGGAAATTTCGCGACAAATGACGCTTCTGCGCCCGTCGGAAATTTAGCAGCAGATAATACCTCTAAATCCGCTAAAAATTCCGTCGCGAACAACGTCGCCATAGTTATCGAAAATTCCGAGGCCGATAATGCCGTCAAGTCCGTGCCGGACGCTGTCAAAAATCCTACCGCTTCGCCCGTAAATTTTAAAGCGGATTCTGTCAGGGCGGTGCACGCCTCGGCTGCAAATTCCAAGGCAAATACCGCTGCCGTACCGCAAATCAACGCTAAAAATTCTACGACTAGCTCCGCCGCAGCGCAAAATTTAAATTTAGCTCCAAGTCCCGCCGCACCGAGCATGGCCGCCGACAGTTCCGCTAAAAATTCCGCGACAAGCTCCGCATCAATCCCTGAAATTTTTGAAATTTTAAAATCTACCGCGCCGCAAGCGCACTTCAAATCCGCCCTGCTAAATGAAATTTACGCTTTGAAATTTTATAAAAACGCGCTGTTTGATCTGGCGCTGTCGCAGAGCCCTAGTGCGCTGAAAATCGCTCTTTTGTTTCTGATCTGCGCGGGCGATTTCCTCTTTTACTGCGCGATTTTGCATCTTTGCGCCTTCGTGCTTTTTGCGCCGCGAGCCACGTCCGCGCCCAAAATAGGGCGCTTTAGCGGCACGATCTTCGCGCTTGCCTACGTCACGCTGTGTTTGATCTGCGCCGCGCAGACGCGCACGGTAGGCAGCGGAGCGGAGGGCGCACATCCTAAAAGCGCGGTCGAGACGAGCGTGCAGATCGTGCTGCAAAGCGGCGAGCGGCTGATCTTAAGCGCGCGCGAGGCGGACGTTCTAAGAGGCGAGCTAAACGCCACGCGCTTCGCCGCGGAGGCAAACGCCGCATCCGCGCTGAATAGCTACATCGACGCCGTTTACGACGAGGGCGCGAGGCTTAGCGCGCAGAAAATGGCGGATTTCAATTACTCGTTTCTAAGCGATTATCTGGTGCTGTGGCACGGCGTGTGGGACGATGACGCGGGGGCGTATCTGAATGAGAAATTTGCGGGCTTCGTAAGCGAGAGCTTCCCGAAAGATTTTGGCGAAAACATCGCTAAAATCGCTGCGGCAAACGTCAAAAATTATGAGAGCTCGCTGAATTTTACGCTCAAAAAATATGGTGCGAAAATTGATCTTAACGTCACGCAGAGCTTCAGCCTAAAAAGCAAGGCGTATCGCGCGAGCGGGACGGGGCTGGGGGCGCTGGGCGGCGTGCTGGGCGCAAAGCTGATAAGCAAGAGCCTCGCTAAAACTGCGGCTAAAACGGGCGCGAAAACCCTTACCAAGGCGGGCGCCAGCGCGACTAGCGGTAGCGCGGGGCTCGTGTGCGGCCCGGGCGCGGTGGTATGCGTGCCTGCGTTTGCCGTAGCTACGTGGTTTGGGCTGGATTTTGCGTTTGCCAAGGGCGACGAGGCGCTCAATCGAGAGGAGTTTGAAGCTGCGATCGTGCGCGATATGATGGCGGCGAAAGAGGAGCTAAAGCGCGCACTGGCGGAGGATTTCAACGCGACGATAGATGAAATTTCGAGTGAAATTTTAAATTTAGATGGGAAGTAGGCGGCGGATTATGAGCTTTCGTGCGTAGCGGGCGGCGTGCATCAAAATGGGTGGTTCGGTAGGCAGTTCGGCAGGTACGAAACGTTAGCAAAACTAGCGGCGACAAAATTAGCGGCGCAAAACAAGCAGCGCAGCGGGTTTTTGAATTTATAAAATTTTATCCTACGTGAACATGCGGCGAGATTTAGACCCGTTGCGAGTAAAATTTAGCAGCGGATTGAGGAATTTGCGTGCGCGAGGCTTGCACGACAGCGGCTAAATTTTAAAATTTCATTTAAGCGCAGGCGGGTGGGATTACGGCGCACTTATCGCGCCGCCGCACCCTTTAAATTTAAGAGCCAGCTAAAAATTTTTATATATAATCGCCGCTTAAAACAAGGAGTGCTAATGAAAAAATTCTATCTTAAAATTTCGTTATTTGCGTTTATAACGGCATTTGTAGCCATCCCCGCTGCGGCACAATCGCCTTTAACAGGCTTGATAAAGTTGGAGGATTTTAATAACGAAGAGCAAAGAGCGCTTTTTAAATCCTGCGATTACGGTGACGGAAAATATGGATCGTGCAATAAACTCGTTGAAATTTTATCTAAAGAGTGCGAGAACGGCGATATGCGCTCGTGTGCTACACAGAGTGAGCTTTTACTATCATTACGCCGAATAGAGGAAGCTACGAAATATCTGATTAAGCTGTGTGATGCTGATAGTACATATCACTGTTTTATATTGGGTACGCTAATAAATATATATCTAAACGGTAATATGCAAACAGCAATCAAAAGCCTTGAAAAAGTTTGTAATAGCGATCTTAAAGATAGAGATATAGTTTGCAAAAATATCGAGGAACTGAAAGCTTGCCTAAAAGACAAAGAGTGTAACCCTATAAAAAAAGGTAAAATTATTTTTGAAGGTGTCGAAAGGAAATTATATGGGGAAAATTAATTTTGCATTTTATTCTATGATATTTTTAGCTTCTATCGCAATAGCGGATAAGCCTACGGCTGAAGAGGAAAATCTTTATAACGAATGCGATAAAGGAAACGGCAAATATAGTTCGTGTACTAAACTAATAGAAATTTTATCTAAAAAATGCGATGGCGGAGATATGATCGGATGCTCGGATCTTGGTTATATATTAGGTCCTAAGCTTGGTATGCGTGAAGCTTCTATCACTCCTTATGGAAAATCTTGCAAGGCGGGTATTGCGGAGTCTTGTTTTGCTCTTGGAACACAAGACATAGGTTTAAGAGGCAACATTAAAAAGGCTGTAATGAACTACACTATAGCTTGCGAAAAGTATTCAGAACGTTTGGAAGAAGAAAGAATATTTAAACTAAAGTCTTGCGCGTTAAAGGTAGCTTTAGAAAACTGCTTACGAGATGAGGAGGAACACGATCCCGTAAAGTGTGCGCTAGAAGCATTTAAAGAAATAACTGATAAATACAACGCAAATTCAACAAAGGAGTAAAAGATGGCAAATCCAAAGAAGGGCAAAGAGCGATAATAAAAGAATTCTATCCCGTAATTTTGGCTCCTTTAATAACGCAAGCCGCAGCAGGGCGTAACCAAAGCGCAGCCGCTAGCAAAGAGATAAAATTTACGTCGCTTTCTGATTTAAATTTATATTGTTTACGAAGGCTGAAATGAAAGCGCTATTTTTTATACTCGTATCGGCTCTGTTGTTGAAAGCCGCGAGCGTAAGCGAAATTTATTCTCTAGGAGCGCCTGCGTGCGATACTTACGATTTAAATTTAAAGAAATGCGGTAGCGGCGACGGCGAAGCATGCTATTTGGCGGCTTTAATTCTAAATAATAGATCTTGCACACGAAAAAACGATGATTTGGCATTAGAATTTTTTGAAAAATCATGTAGTTTGGGATATGCCAAGGGTTGCATTTTTATGGGGCGAGCGCATTCGCTTACGTCTTTGGATGAAAAACACGCGAAAATCAAGACATATTACGAAAGAGCTTGCGAACTAGACGCGAAATTTTGCGACGATTACGGGCTTTTATATTTTTACGGCGAGGGCGTAAAAAAGGATGAGCTTGTGGCAAAAGAGTATTTTAAAAAATCCTGCGATGCAGGAAATCCCGCAGGATGCGGGCACTTTGCCACATCGTTAAACAGAGAGGACAAAGATATAAACGAGGTTACGAAATTTTATGAAATCGGCTGTAACGGAGAGCATTACCCTTCGTGCTACGCTTACAGACTACTGTTGTGGGCTAAAGTAGATAAAAATGAAGGCAAAAATTTTTGCAAAAAGGCTTGCGACAGGGGCAATATAAAGGAGGCGTGCAAATGGGTGCTTGATATGAGCGAGGAGGAGAAAGAGCAAATTTTATATTTGAGGCGGTATTTAAAGCTGGGCTGCAAAGACGGCAATGCGCAAATGTGCAAGGATTTAGGAGCAATAGGAAATTAGGGCAGAATTTTAAATACTAAATTGCCCCACTTGCAAGCTCATGAAATTCGGACTTTAAAATTTAATCTTAATTGGGCTATAATCTTAGAATTAATATTCAAAAAGGAGTTTTTATGCAAACACAAAATAATTTTATAAACCGCGAGCTAAGCTGGCTACGCTTCAATACCCGCGTGCTGGAACAATGCAAAAAGGATATCCCGCTAATTGAAAAATTAAAATTTCTAGCGATTTACAGCACGAATTTAGACGAATTTTATATGATCCGCGTGGCGGGCTTGAAGCAGCTTTTTACCGCCGGCGTTATAACCAGCGGGGACGATGAGATGACGCCTCTTGAGCAGCTGCGCGCGATCCGCTCCTATTTAAGAAACGAACAAACCGAGCTTGAGCAGCAGTATTTCGGCATCCAAAAGGAGCTTTGCAAAAACGGGCTTTTTATCAAAAGCTACGACGAGCTACAGCCCGAGCTAAAGCCGGTAGCGGACGAATTTTTTTTCTCGCAGATAATGCCCGTAATCGTCCCGATCGCAGTGGATGCGACCCATCCTTTCCCGCATCTAAATAATCTCAGCTTCTCCCTCGCAGTCAAGCTCTGCGACGAGGGCGCGCCTGAGTCGGTGCATTTCGGGATGATTAGAATTCCGCGCGTGATTCCGCGCTTCGTACAGGTCGCACAAAACACCTACGTGCCGATCGGCACCATCGTAAAGCGCCATGCGGAGGAAATTTTCCCGGGCTACAAGCTCATCAGCTCCGCAGCCTTCCGCGTCACGCGAAACGCAGATATCGTAATCGAAGAGGAGGAAGCGGACGATTTTATGATGATCCTGGAAGCAGGGCTTAAGCTGCGCCGCAAGGGGGCTTTCGTACGGCTTCAGATCGAAAAGGACGCCGATGCCGAGCTTTTAGAATTTCTAAATTCTCATCTTAAAATTTTTTACAAAGATATATATGAATGCGCCGTGCCGCTTACGCTGGACGGGCTTTGGGAGATCGCCTCCAATAAGGATTTTTCCTTTCTAGCCCATCCTCAGTATCTGCCAAAGACGCTGCCCCCCTTTAACGAAAATACCTCCGTTATGAGCGCGATGGAGAAGGAGGATATCCTGCTGATCCATCCTTACGAGAGCTTCGATCCTGTCCAAAAGCTCATCAAAGAGGCCGCCAAGGATCCGAAAGTCATCTCGATCCGTATGACGCTGTACCGGGTGGAGAAAAACTCCCCGATCGTTCAGAGCCTGATCGAGGCCGCAAGCGACGGCAAGCAGGTAACGGTGATGGTAGAGCTTAAGGCGAGATTTGATGAGGAAAACAACCTGCACTGGGCGAAGGCGCTCGAAGACGCCGGCGCGCACGTCATCTATGGTATCACGGGCTTTAAAGTCCACGCCAAGGTAACTCAGATCATCAAAAAAGAGGACGGCAAGCTAAAATTTTATATCCACTTAGGCACGGGCAACTACAATGGCTCGAGCGCTAAAATTTACACCGACGTGAGCTTTTTTACCTGCGGCGACCGCTTCGATAAGGACACGACGAATTTCTTCCACATCCTCTCGGGCTACAACAAAAACCGCAAGCTCGACAACCTCTCTATGTCGCCGATGCAGATCAAAGAGCGACTCCTTGCGATGATAAAAAACGAGGAGAAAAAAGGCTCTGCCGGCAGGATCATCGCTAAGATGAACGCTCTTGTCGACGGCGATATGATCAAGGCGCTGTATAAAGCAAGCGCCGCGGGCGTGAAGATCGATCTCATCGTGCGCGGCATCTGCTGCTTGCGCCCCGCGCTTAAGGGCGTTAGCGAAAATATCCGCGTGATCTCGATCGTCGGCAAATACCTAGAGCACGCTAGAATTTTTTATTTCGCGCACGCGCAGCCCAGCCTATACATCGCGAGCGCGGATTGGATGCCGCGAAATTTAGAGCGCAGACTGGAGCTGATGAGCCCGATTTACAACGAAAATCTGCAAAACAAGCTCAAAGAAATTTTAAAGCTTCAGCTAAGCGACAATGAGCTTGCATTCGAGCTACAAAGCAGCGGCGAGTACCGAAAGATCGTGCCGAAAAAGGGCGAAGAGAAAATCGACGATCAGGAATTTTTAGAAATTTATTTCAATAAAATTTATAAAAATATCCGCAAGCATGACGAAAGCGGCACGGCGCTAACCAAGCTTTTGAAGGAGAGCTAGGCGCGGTCTCGGTTCTGCTAGGGCTAGCTATGTGCTAAGCCCACGCGCAAACCGAGATCATAAAATATTAAATGCAGAATTTTACACCGTGAATGCGCGAGTAGATTTACGGAAATTTTAAAGGGATTAAATGAAAAGATATCTTTATCTAGCCGTTATAGCTATGTTTTGCATGGGTGGAGTCTTTGAAGACGCGGATAAGCTCTATAAGGACGGCGATTATTCTAAAGCGATAAAAATGTGGCAGCGCAGCTGCGACGGTGGAGATACGCGAAGTTGCTATAGGCTTGGAAACTTATATCGATTCGGCAGGAACGTCACTCAAAACTATCAAAAAGCGGCGAATTTTTATCAAAAAGCCTGCGATGACGGAGATATGACCGGTTGCTATGAGCTTGCAGGACTATACTTTGAAGGCTATGGCGTTAGACAAGATTATCAAAAGGCGGCGAGCCTGCATCAAAAGGCTTGTGACGGCGGCAATATGTTTTCGTGCAATTTGCTTGCAATTTCATACGAATCCGGTATCGGCGTCCCAAGAGACAAGCACAAGGCTATGGTTTTGCGTCAAATGATTTGCGATAACGGTGATGCAGATATGTGCAATAACCTTGCATATTTATATAAAAACGGCGACAAGGTCGAGCAGGACTTGCAAAAGTCGGAGAGCTTATATAAAAAAGCGGCTGTTTTGTACCAAAAGAAAGCTCAAATAAATCAAAAGAAATGCGATGAAGGCAGCCTATATGAGTGCCAGCGCCTAGCGGATCTATATATAGATGGTAGGGGCGTAGAGAAGGATTTCAAAAAGGCTGCGGATTTATACCAGAAGGCTTGTGATGGTGGCAGGGCAGCGGCGTGCTTGATTCTGGGAGACTTATACAAAGCAGGCAATTACCAAAAAGCAGAAAGCCTATATCAAAGCGGGCTAAATTTGCTTAAAAATACTTGCGAGAGCGGGGATGCAGACTCGTGTAGTTATCTCGGGGATTTATACAAAAATGGATGGCACATTAAACAAGATAGATCCTTAGCAAAAGAATTTTACGGGAAAGCATGCGATTTAGCAGAGCAGATCGGCTGCGACGAATACAAGCAATTAAACGAAGCGGAACTCATCGATGATAAACACGGTATCGCACCGAGCGCGCCTTAATCCGTGAAGCTTGCATGCTTGCGCACGAACAAGGCTACGCAATCAGCGAGCTATCAATTTTTTAGAATTTTAAAATTCTAAATTTTATAAATTATCTTAGGCGCAGCTTCCTAGAAATACTAATCTGCCATGATGCCAGCTATATACTACGCGTAGATAAAATTCCGCTCACTTATGATAAAATTTTAAAATTTCTCAAGTTAAAATCTTAAAATTTACTCACTATCTCATCGCATGTATTTCATGAAAATACTTTTAAATTTAAAGTAAAAATTTGTAATTTTAAAAAATGTAAATTTAAGAGATAAAGGCGTAAGCCTAGGAATTCTTTAAATTTAATTAAATTTTATAACTATAAATGATAAATAAATTCTTTTTAATTTAAATTTAAAGAATTTTTCACTAATATATTGCTATTTTTAATAACGCCTATGAGAAATAGTATTATAAAAGGATCAAAATGAGCTTATTTAGGTTTTCCATTGCAGCGGCGGGAGCGCTTTGTTTATGCGCGGTCACTTTAGCTGCACAGGATGATAGCGAAGGTGGCTCCCAAAATTTAGGGCAGATCAATGTTACGGGAAACGTAGAAAGCG
>NZ_CALKTS010000059.1 GCF_937997595.1 uncultured Campylobacter sp.
CGTCAAAAAATTTAGGCGCGCCCTCGTGGTTTTTTCTAAAGATCGCATTGGTTTTTAGGCTTATGAGCGGCTTTTCGAAAGCTGCGAGCGCGATTTTACTCTTTTTGTCGCTCGCAAAAATCCCATCCAGCGCGCCCACTCCCGCGGCTATCAAAAAATCGGCGCTAAAATCCACGTCCGCTTTGAGCGTGAAAGTTGCGCCGCCGCGCTTAATCTGCACCTGCTGAGCATGAAATAAGTTTATGCGGCAAAACTCCAGTAAGCGAGCAAAATTCTCCCTGTTTACCGCTTCAAATTTGCCGTCATGAAGTACGCTGGCGCCGCTTATTATTTCGAATTCGTTTTGAGAGGGCTCGGCGTGAGCGAGGTATTCCTTCATCACTCGCGGGGTAAAATTATTAAATTTAGCCGCGCTATGGACATTTGAAATTTCATCCTCTAACAATTTACTTATATCGCCCGAGGAGGTATCTTCAAACGTGCCGTTAAATTTCAGCGTTTTCGCTTCGGCGCCGCCCTCGTCCACCACGCGCACGGAGGATTTTGCCAAAAATATGGAGTTTGGAATCAGAGGCATCGCCTCGTCGCTAAATTTTAAAATTTCATCCTCGCCGCCGCGCACGAAAAGGCTTATTAAGCTCGCCTCTTTTTTTAGGCAAAACTCAAGTGTGCTTTTGCGAGCATAAAACAGCAAGAAGTGCGCTATCAGCGCGTTTTCATTAAGGTAGTTAAACTCATATGCTACTATCATCTCGCCCCCTTTTTGCAAATCGATCCGCGATGTCTTGGGCGCTAAGATCGGCGATTTTTTCATGCGCGAAACCAAGATCCGATAGGTACTTAAGCGCCGTTTTTTCCATGATTTTTGAGGACTCTAATATCACGGAGCTTAGCTTAAAGCTCGCCTCCTTGATGCGCCGCGGCACGACCGCCAGAATTTTAACGTGAGGCAGATCGCCGCAAAGATCCATCATCTGCAGGGTTTGAAGCATTTCGACCTCGTGTGCCGAACCGCTCCAGCTGATCTGTTTAGGCATCGCGTCGTAGTCGAAAAAATACACCTCGCCGCCCTTTGCGCCGTCCGCGTCTATGCAATCTACGAGCAAAATTTCATCAAATTCCGCCATCGTAGGCATCAAAAAGCTAGCCAAAGTCCCGCCGTCGATAAATCGGATCTGATCCGCGCTACTGCTCGGCGCGGCTGAATTTACGGCGATGAAGTCCGAATCGATAGAGCTTTGCGCTGCGGAATTTATTGCTAAATTTTGCAAAGTAAAATTTGAAGCGGAATCCTGCTTTGCGGAATGTTCTGAAGTAGAATTTCGGTCTAAATTTACTGCTGCGAAATTTTGCTCGGAGATAAAATTTTCATCCGCAAAATTTTGCAAGGGGTCGCGCTCTATGGAATTTTGCGAGGTAGAATTTTGTATCGCAGATACTTGGACAGAATTTTGCATAAAATTCTGCGCCGCAAAATTCTCGCCCGCTATAGAATTTCGTGCGGCGGCTTTAGGATAAAATTTATAGTTCTGCGCGAGCGCGCGGACGAAGTGCACGCCTATGCCCTCGTCCGCGTAGATGACGTTGCCGATACCCAGTACCAGCACCCTCAAGCGTGCTCTTCCTTTTTAAATTTATAGCCGCTTACGATCGCATCCATCGCGCCGTCCCTGCCCTTGACGGCGTTAAAGACCGCCATATAGACGTGGATCGGCACGAAGATTATGATGATATTCATGCAAAGATGATGTATCATTCGCACTTCGCTTAGACCGCCCATCGCAGCTTCCAGCGGGCGCAAGAGCCCGTATAGCACGCCGCCGAGCCCCTCGTGATAGACATGCACATATAATATCATACCCGTTAGGCAGATTACGAACAGCACTAGATAAAAGCCCAGATAGGAGATGAACTGTAGCGGGTTATAAACGCCGCGAAGATGCGGGTGCTCGCCCAAAAAGATATAGTATTTGATCTGAGCGATCCAGACGCGCGGGCTAAAAAAATCCTTGATGCTCAAAAGCTCTTTTCTACTCTTTTTATCGAAGAAGAAAAGATAAGTTTTAAAGATCGCCGCACCGATCATCGCAAAGCCGAAGATCAGATGCACGAATCTAAATTTAGCCTGCATGAAAAGCACCGGCTCGGGACTTACCTCGGGCGCGGTGAAAACAAAGGCGATGTAATATCCAGTGATCACCAAAATCGTAATGCAAAGCGCACGCAGCCAGTGCGTGAGCCTAAGACCGATTGAGAATTCGTATTCCGCAAATCTTTTTTTCATCGTTTATCCTTTGCTGGGATCTACCCTATAGCAGCCAAGCTCCGCCCCTTTAGCGTCCATTACGTGCACGGCGCAAGCGATGCAAGGATCGAATGAGTGGATGCGGCGGATAATCTCTAGCGGCTTGGAAAGATCGGCAAGTTTAAGCCCGATCAAGCAGGATTCGTAAGCGCCCATAGCGCCGTCTTTATCCTTCGGAGTGGCGTTCCAAGTAGAAGGTACGACCGCCTGCCAGTTTTTGATGACGCCCTTTTCGATCCTGCACCAGTGGCTAAGTGCGCCGCGCGGCACGTGACCGATATAGCGACCTTTGTACTCTTTGGAATTATCGATTACATATTTTGCGCAGGTCTCGGTATCGCCGCTTTTGATGTTTGCGATCAAATTTTCTAGCGCGATCAGTCCGTTGTCGGCAACGACTTTAGCCTCGATCATACGGCACGCCGTTCGTCCAAGCGTCGAAAATACCGCCTCAAGCGGCAAGCCGGCGTCTTTTAGGAATTGATCCACGACCTTTACGACGCGCTCGTTTTTCTTGGCGTAATTGACCACGATATTTGCAAGAGGTCCTACCTGAAGCGGCTTGCCGTCGTAGCGCGGAGCCTTGATCCAGGTGTATTTGCCTTGGGTATCGAGCACCTTCGTATGCGCTTCTTTGCCGTGTGCGTCGATACTCTGTCCGTCCTTAAGGCCCGTATAATTCGGCTCCTGCTCGCCGTCGTAAGGATGAAGCGCCGCATCGTTTTTGTACCACGCATGCGTTGCCTCCTCGGTGATCTTGTTCTCATCAAGCTCCAAAACCTTGCTAATATCGCCGTCAAGGATCATGCCGCTTTGAAATAGCCATTCGTTCTTTGAAAGCTGAAATTCTTGATGAGTCCATAAATTTGCCACGCCGATATCGTTTAGCACGCTAGGCTCGTTGCCGTAAGCCTTCGCAGCCATTACGAGATCAGGATAGTAGGCGCGATTTACGAAGTCCGCGACCTCTTTAAATTTAGACATATATTCGCCCAGTCTCGCAGGACTTAGGATATCCATTACGCAGGTTACGCCGCCTACGGTGAGGCTTTGCGGATGGGGCTGCTTCGCACCGAATATCGCCATCATCTGAGCCGCCGTGCGCTGAATGCGCAAACACTCAAGATAGTGCGAAAGAGCGATTAAATTTTGCTCCGGGCTAAGCTTATATGTTGGGTGGCCGAAGTAGGCGTTTGCAAACGGCCCGAGCGCGCCTTTTTTCACGAAGGCGCCCACGCGATCTTGTACCTCTTTTAGCTTATCCGCACCGCACGCATAAGGGGTATCGCAGTATTTAAACGCCTCCTCACTCGCCTTTTTAGGATCGGCGCTAAGAGCGCTTACTACATCTACGAAATCAAGTCCGTGGAGTTGATAAAAATGCACCGGATGATCGTGTAAAAACAGCGCATTAGCCATCAGCGTGCGCGTTAGCAAGGCATTTAGCGGCGGAGTGATGCCGAGGGCGTTTTCTACCGCGACGATGCCCGCTTTGTAGTGCGAGAAGGTGCAGACGCCGCAAATTCTTTGCATAAAAAATCCCGCGTCGCGCGGATCTCTGTTTTTTACTATAGTCTCGAGCCCGCGCCATAGCGTCGAGCTACTATAAGCCTCGCGGACGACGTTTTCATCATCCACTACGACCTCTATTCTTAAATGCCCCTCTATTCTGGTTATCGGATCTATTACGATTCTTTGCGACATGATTATTCCCCTTTATCTTTCTTAAATGACGCAATCGCTGCGTGTGCCGCTACCGCAACACCCGTGATCGCTAAAATCCCGACACCTATCTTATCTGCGGTAGCATCAGCGCCGAGCCCGCCGAAAACGCTTTCGTAAAGGCGATCCGCCAAAGGCTCCTCAAAAGGTCCCATATGATCCCAAAAATCAGGCTCCGAACAACCTATACAGCCGTGACCGGCCTGTACCGGCCAGCTAGTGTGGGAGTTGAAACGCTCGCGCGAGCAGTTATTAAACGTATAAGGGCCCTTGCAGCCTACTTTATAAAGGCAATATCCGTCCTTTGCGCCCGCATCGCCGAAGCTTTCTACAAACTCGCCCGCGTCGAAATGTCCGCGGCGCTCGCACAGATCGTGGATGCGCAGCCCGTAAGCCCATTTCGGTCGGTTATAAACGTCAAGGCTTGGAAGCGTGCCGAAAAGGATGAAATTTAGCACGTTACCTACGATATTTTTTTCGTTAGGTGGACAACCCGGGATGTTGACGACGGGTTTGCTTATGATTTTGTCCAAACCTACTGCGCCGGTCGGATTCGGAGCCGCGGCTTGGATACCGCCGAAGCTCGAACAGGTGCCGATAGCAAATATCGCCGCAGCGCCTTCGGCAGCCTGCTTGCAGTGCTGAGCTCCGCTCTTGCCCTCAGGGCCCACGGTTAGGAAAAATTCATTCTCGCCGCTTGGGATTCCGCCCTCGACCATTAAGATATAGCGCCCCTTGTATTTTTCGATCGCGCCCTCTAAATTTTCCTCGGCTTGCCAGCCTGCGGCAGCCATTATCGTCTCGTGGTATTCTAGGCTGATGTAATCGAATATGAGGCTGTCGATCGTAGGCGTATCGGTGCGTAGCAAGCTCTCGCTACAGCCCGTGCACTCTGCCATATGAAGCCAGATCACCGGCAAGCGATCAGCAAGCTCCGCAGCTCGAGCCACGCTCGGCGCAAATGCGGCCGGAAGTCCTAGCATCGCGGTCATCGCTCCGCTCCATTTCATAAAATCGCGGCGCGAAAAACCCTTGCTTTTAAGCCTTTCTTGTATGCTTTCCTCCGCTTTTATTCGCGGCAAACGCTCAACGGCATCAAGTCTAGTCGAAATTTGAGCCAAATCAACCATAATGTCCTCCTGAAATTTAGGATATTTTTAAATGGCATTCTATCAAAATTTAGAATTTATGCACCTTAAATTTCGTTAGATTTAATTAAAATTTTATATTTATTCATCGTCTAGCAGGTTTTAAATTTAAAAATAAAAGGCAGATAAAATTTAGCGTGGCGTATGAAGTATTAAATTACGGCGGAGAAAGCATTAAATTTTATGAAGCATTAAAATTTACGAAGCAGTGAAATTTTATCAAGAATTTTATAGTATCGAAAAGTATTTTAGGATAAAGCAGGCGTAGGTTGGATGATTTCGTTAAATACTCGCGAGACGCGCTACTCGTGCGCCGCAGCGAAGTATTTTTGCAAAATCATCCGTTAAATCTTTAGAAATTTCTCAAAGATCAGCTTACCAATCTCGTTGCATCTTGGATATTGATGTTTAGCCCAAGCTGCTCGTTGCTTAGCCCAAGAGCAAGGCCTACCAGCTGAGATAAGTGGATGATCGGCTTTCTTGCTTTGGAGTTCATCGCTTCTTGGTATCGCTCCTGATAGATATCTAGCTGCATCTGGCATAGCGGACAAGGGGTAACTACGACGTCGGCACCGTGCTCGGCAGCGTCATTTACGATCTCGCTTGACATCTTTTGAACCGATTTTACCGCAGGATAGCTAGCGTGAAAGCCGCAGCAATCAAGGCGTTTTTCAAAAGGCACGATCTGAGCGCCAAGTGCGCTAACTACCGCTTCAAAGCTTTTCGGATTGGTCGAACTTTCCTTTTTAAGCTCGCGCTCCGGTCTTAATGAATGGCAGCCGTAAAATAGAGCTACTTTTAAGTTTGTTAGCGGTCTCGTGACCTTGGCTTTTAGAGTGTCTAAGCTTTGATATAGCACCCAAAGCAAGCTCGTTATCTCGGTACTTCCCTGATACTGCATACCGCCCTCTTTTAAAAAGGTATTGATATAGCTTTTGGCTCCCTTATCCAACGCAAGCTTTGCCTTGCTTAGAGTTAGCATACAGGTGGAGCAGGTAGTTAGCAGAGGCATATTCATACCCTCGGCTAGCGCGATGTTTCTGGCATTGGCTACTAAGCTTGCCATAGGATCGACGCATTGAGCTTGACTAGCTCCGCAGCAGCTCCAGCCTTTTATCTCATGAAGTTTAATACCCAGCACTGGAGCGATCGCTTCAAGTGAAATTTTAGATTCCTTTGCGGCTTGACTTAAAACGCAACCCGGGAAAAATGCAAATTCGTTATTCATCCTCTCCTCCTTATTCTATCTCGCCACTAGCTTGAGCTTTGCGTGCGGCCTCTATCATCTTAACGAGTCCTGCATGTCCTTCAATCTCCTCGCCTCCGAATACGTGCAAAGGATTCATCTTGCCCGCAGCCATTAAATTTGCCGCTACGTCCATCTTGCCCATATTTGCAAATACCCCTTCGCTTCTTAGAGCAAGCTTGATCTCATTTAATCTTCCGCTTCCCTCTACGATGTCTAGCAGGAATGCTTCCGCATGTCCCGGACCACTTCCTGCGGTAAGTCCTTTTTTCATAGCTAGGGCGCGAAGTGCGGTGATATCGCTTTGAGCGCTTATGCCTTTAGGGCAGCGATCGGCGCACTCTTGGCAGTGTACGCATAGCCATAATCCGTTTAGAACCGCAGGCTTTAGATGAGGCATAGCGTCCCTGCTTCTTGAATCAAATGCGGCGCGGTTAGCATGCGTGAAAACAAAGGGCTGCATATAATCGCTCGCATCGGCTCCAAGCTTATTGCATTCGCTAGCGCAGCAGCCGCAAAGTATGCAATCCCACTGCTTTTTGACGCGCTCCATCTGCTCCGGGCTTTGCTTACAGCCCTTCTCTGCGCTAAATTCTTTCTTAGGAGTAATAGTAGGCTTAATCTTTCTTAAATTTTCGATACTAGGTTCCCAATCCACTACTAGATCCGAGATCACTCGAAAATTATTTAGCGGAGAGATCGTAAAGCTATCGGGGTTTTCATACTCCGCAAGCAGAGCCTCCATCTTGGTGTCGCAGGCAAGATATGAGTGTCCGTTTACTCTTACGGCACAGGCTCCGCATATCGCCATACGACACGCTGCAGTAAAATTTAAAGTGATGTCTAAATTTTGCTTAATAAATTGCAAAACTCCAAGCAGGGTCTTTCCTTTGATCTGCTCCAAACTAAGCTCATAGGCTTGCTTATAATTTTTGCTTCCGTCGAAGCGGTCTATGATAAATTTCATTGAGGTTTCCTTCCGTCAAGAGAGAATTCCGTAACGACGACCTCTTTGTAGCCCAAGCTTAGCTCGCCTGCGTCGTTCATCGTCACGATACTGTGCTTTAAGAAATTTTTATCGTCGCGCTTCGGATAGTCCTCTCTGGTATGCGCGCCGCGGCTTTCCAGCCTCTTTTGCGCAGCCAAACACGCACAGCGCGCAAGCAGGATCAAATTTCCAAGCTCGACGTAGTCGGTAAATGCGGTATTCATAACCGGATTTGCATCCGCAACATGCAGCTCGTCGTAGCGCGCTTTAATGCCCTCTAAATTTTGCGAAAGCAGATCTAGCTTCTCGCCTGTTCTAAAGATACCCATATTGTCCCAAAGCTGCGCGCCTAGCTCTTCGCGTAACTCATACATCTCGTTTGCCTTGCCCGAGCCGTTTGCGATCTGCTTAAATTTAGCCTGCCATTTTTGCGCGAGTTCGCTCGCTCTTTTGCCGTCACCGAAACTCTCCTGCTTCGCGGCATAATCCGCTGCGCTGAGCCCTGCGAGTTTGCCCGTTACGACTGCATCGGTTAAAGAATTTCCACCCAAGCGGTTTGCTCCGTGGATCGAAATACAAGACGCTTCGCCCGCGGTGTAAAGCCCCGAAATTTTAGTACTCATATCGTCAAATTTAGACACTTCGATGCCGCCCATCGAGTAGTGTGCGGTCGGACGAATCGGAATCGGCTGTTCGATTAGATCGATACCCTCAAACAAAATGGCGGTGTGTCTGATCTTAGGAAGGGCTTTTAAAATTTTATCTTTTCCGAGATGTCTTACGTCAAGCAGCACGTATGCACCTAGCCCCTCGCCGTAGCCCCTACCCTCGCGGATCTCGGTTTCGATCGCGCGAGCTACGACATCGCGCGGCGCAAGCTCCATCTTTTCGTGGTAATTTTTCATAAAGCGCTCGCCTTTGTTATTGAGCAGATATCCGCCCTCGCCGCGCGCAGCTTCGGTAATGAGCGCGCCGCCGCTTTTGATACCGGTCGGATGAAACTGCACCATCTCCGGATCGCTAAATCCAAGACCCGCGCGCAGTGCCGCCGCGATACCGTCGCCGGTAGCGATATAAGGCACCGAGGTGCGGTTGTAAAACATCCTCGTATATCCGCCCGTTGCGATTACCAAGGCTTTGCAAAGCACCGGATAAAAATCGCCGGTTTGGATATTTCGAAGCACGACGCCCTCGCATCTGCCGTCAGGTGCGCTGATCTCAAGCAACTCGTGATCGATTAGAAATTTCACGCCGTTGCTGACCGCATCGTCAAAACAGGCGTGCATCAAGATATGGCCCGTCTTATCGGCGGAGTAGTTGCATCGTTTTTTAGACGCGCCGCCCATAAAGCGCTGTGCTACGCCGCCCGGGACGCCGCTTTCTTTACCGTCCACGCCGCCGCTAGCGTTTCTGGAAAATAGCGTGCCGATGTAATCCATCTCGGCAATCGTAGGGCCCGCAAGCTCGCAAAATTTAATCGCGGCGTCCTGATCTACGAGATATGCGCCGCCCTTTACGGTGTCGTAGGCGTGGAGTTTATACGAATCGCCGTTTGCGAAGCTCGTAACGCCGTTGATACCGCCTTCCGCCATACAGGTGGCGTTACGCGAAGGCATCATCTTCGTAGCTACTACGACACTGAGATTTGGATTACTCTTTCTTACCGCCACGGCTGCACGCAAACCCGCGCCTCCCGAGCCGATAACGAGTACGTCCACACTAGGAAGGCCGCCTTCGTTGCCACCGCCTCCGCTTTTACTTTTGTCGGTATCTACGCAGCCACTAAGGCTAAGCGCGCCGACGCTAATACAGGCCGATTTTAAGAAATCGCGTCTGTTGAAATTTGATTCACTCATTTTCCTCTCCATTTGGGAAATTCTTAGTTTAAGTTTAAAGTTCTAAACTAAAAGCGTAATTTTAGTTTCATTTTTAACATAAGTCAAATATTATTTAGTGTATCATTTCATAAGAATTGAGTTATCAATTGGAGAGGCTAAATGAATTTGCATCGCATGGAGCTAGTATTAAAAGTAGCAGAATTCCGCAGCTTTACTAAGGCTGCCGAGGCACTTAAAATCCCGCAGCCGTCGCTATCACAGAGCATTTTATCACTGGAACGTGAGCTTGGAACGCAGCTTTTTAACCGCACGAGTAATCCCATTTCGCTTACGCACGCGGGAAAAATTTATGCTAGTAAAGCAAAAGTCATTTTTGACGCCATAAACGACCTAAAAAGCGATATCTCTGAAATAAGCGGCGTAAAAAATGATAAAATTCGCATCGGTTTTTCGCAAAACGGCTATAATCTACTGCCGTCGCTACTGCCGATGTTTTACAAGAAATTTAAGGATTCGGATCTACAAATCACGCAATTTTCTTCTGCGCTTAGCATTCGTGAAACGCTACTTCAGGGCGATCTTGATGTCGGTATGCTGATACTTCCTATCGATATGAGCGGGCTTGACGGGGTTAAAATTCTAACGCAAAAAACCTATGTCGCTCTAAGCTCCACCCATCCGCTCTCGCTTGAGTTTAAAAACGAATCTGTTCCTAAAATTGACATTTCGCGCTTAAAAGAGGAAAGATTCATCCTGCCTAATCAAAGCCTAAGAAGCGCCGAGCAGATGGATGCGTTTTTTGCCGCCGCAGGCTTTGTACCGAAAGTGCTGTGTCGTACGGAGACCTTTGATATCGCCAATGCTATCGTCGCAAGCGGCGCAGGAGCGTGCTTTAGCATACCGCAGATGATAAAAGAAGATAAGGCAAGTAGGATAAAGCTCTTTGATGTAGGCGCGCGCGAGCTCGATAATACGCTGATAATCGCCTACAAAAAAGGCAAACGTCTAAACCATCTAGCGCAGGCATTTATCAAAACTGCACGTAAAATTTCTAATGAAATTTAAAATTCATATCTCGCAACGATAAATGAGAGATTGAGATTTTGTAGCACTTTGCCTCTGCATTAGCTTTTGCATAAAAATTTTTAGAGCAGATTTTGCTCAAGTTTAGATAAAATTTCAAACTAAGCTTAAATTAGAATTTTGCCAATAGAATTTTTTATTGCTAAAATTTCACTCACAATTTACGACGAAATTTAGTGCGAAATTCTAATTTTTCACTCCGCTTAAAATATCCAAATCCTTGTTATACACCTTAGTATCTACTTCAAAAATTCCAAGCAACGTGTGAAAAAGATTATCGTGCGAAAAAGCATCATCCTTATGCGATTTAAGCGCGCTTAGATCATATCTTTCGCGCATTTTTCCCTCGCCTAGCCAAACAATAGCACCGATATGCTTTTGCGCCTCGGGAGCGAAAAGATAGGGCATTCCGTGCAAGTACACCCCGTTCTCGCCGAGGCTCTCGCCGTGATCGCTCATATATATCATCGCGGTTTCACGCGTTTTAGAGTATGGTTTTAAAAAATCTATAACCTTGCTTAAAAAATAATCCGTGTATAAAATCGCGTTATCGTAGGCATTTGAAATTTCTTGCTGCGAGCAGTTCTCAAGCTCGTTATCGCGGCAAACGGGGCTAAATTTTTCAAATTCTTTCTTATAGCGCTTAAAATACGCAGGCCCGTGATTGCCCATCTGATGCAGCACAATTAACACGTCTTTGCCCGCGTTTTCAGCGACAAATTTATCAAGCCCCGCAAGCATCCCCTCATCCCTACACTCCACGTCGCAGATCGGATTATTTTGCGGAATTTTAAAATCCTGATATTTTACGCGCAGCGCCACACCTTTGGAATCGGAATTATTATCGCGCCACAAAATTGCCATATCATCAGCGCGGTTTAGTATGTCTAATACGTTTTGCTCCTCCGCAGCCTTTTCGACGCTAAATTCATCGCGATTTAGCAGCGAAAACATGCACGGCACGCTTTGCGCCGTCGAAGTGCCGCAAGAATGGGTATTGCTTAGGCTTACGACACCCTGCTCTTTGGCTAGTAGCGGATTAGTATCTCGCTCGTAGCCGTTTAGCGAAAATCTATCCGCTCTTGCCGCTTCGCCCACGACTACGACGACGAGCTTTTTTGAGCTTGTAGAATTTTCATCGATATGCGCGTCCGTAGCGATTTGCATCAGAGGCTGTGAGCCCTGCTTTTTAGATTTTGCGGCAAATTTAACGCCGCTGTAGATCCAATATCCGGGATTTGCGTAGCTGCGTAAAATTTTATGCTCTCTCAAAAACGACGCATAGTATTTGCTAAATCCAAAAAGCAGCGCCGCGATGATTATTATGCAAATGCCCGCTACTTTGAGCTTAGCTAAAATTTCAAATTTAAGCGGACGGTAGCTAACACGCGAGCGAGCAATCAGCACGCAGGGTAAGACGCCCAGTACCAGCACGTAAATCGCCAGTCGCAGACTGAAAAGATCCGCTGATTCGGCAAAGTTCGTTTGGGCTGCGTTACGGATCATCTCCGAATCGATTACGACGTTATAGCTATCCATAAAATACGCTGTAAACGACGAGATAAAAAAGCAGATCATCAAAATCGGCTTGGTTGTATAACGCGAGCTAAAAATCGTAAAAAATAGCGTCAAAAAAGCGATCAAAGCCGCCATGTCGCAGACAAGATAGATAAAATTTAGCCCCGAAATTCCGTATGCATTTATGATATTTTTGAAAAACGAGAAGTTAAAAAATGCCACAAAAGCAAGCGAGCTTAGAAAAATAAGCTTCTGCTGCGACGGATTTTTAAAAAAGCTAGGCACGAAGCGTTCCTTGAGATAAAATTTCAAGTTGAAATTTTACGGCGTTTTGGTAAATACTCGGAAATTCCGTGCTTCGTATCTCACAAATCGCAGCAAAATTTTTGTGAAATTTTAAAATTCCGCGCGTATTCATCTTAGCTTCATCTTGGAATTTTAAAATTGCGCCATCCAAAATAAAATTTGGAAATAAAATCAAAAGGATTAAAGATGAAAAATCTTAAAGCTTTAGGCGCGCTCGCCGCTACATTCGCCCTTGTAGGCGCATTAAACGCAGGAAACTTTAGCGAAAAAGATGCTAAAGTTTCATTCGATCAAGCGATAGGGATCGCACAGCAAAACTTTGGTGACGCGACTATAAAAAGCGTAGAAATCGACGATGAGCACGGAAGGCTCGTCTATGAGATCGAGTCGCATAAAGAAGGTGGCGAAAACGAGATCAAAATCGACGCTCAAAGCGGCGAAATTTTAAAGACTCAAACGCAAAAGAAGCTAAAGCCTAGTAAAATTGATTATTCGCAGGTCAAAATCAGTGCCGCAGACGCTCGCGCCAAAGCACTTAGCGCAAACGCCGGCTGGGATTTTCGCGAGGTTGATTTAAAAAGTAACGGCGGTAAGCCTGCATACGAAGTGAAACTGCGCCAAGGCATGAGCAAAAAAGAGGTGCTAATCGACGCTGCTACGGGCGAGCAGATCTCGCAGCGTCAAAAATAAGCAAAGGCGTGAGATGAAAAATCAAAGTTTAAAGGGTGGAACAGATAGCTCCGCTCAAACTAGCGAGGCTTTGGACGCTAGGGATTTTAGCATAAACAAAAACGCTGATGCTATAACTTATGGTACCCAAAATGCAGACGCAGCTAAAAATTTAGATGAAAATGCGCAGGATTTTTCGGCAAATTTAGCGAGCGAAACAAGCGAGCGGAATCTCGCGCCCTGCGAGCAAAATTATAAAGATTTTTCCAGCGTGGAATGTTGCGAAAATCAAAAAATTTCTGCGGATGCGAAAGATTATAAGGACGAGCGGAATTCTTTGCAGACGCAAGACTTATCAAGTGTACGAAATTTCACTAGCGAGCAAAATTTCGCCGATACACAAAATTTTTCTGATACAAGTAATTTCGCAAGCGCGCGAGATTCTGCCAGCACAGCAAGCTGCGCGGAGGTTTGTAATTCTTGCAAGCCAGTGCTTTGCAGCCGCTGCAAACGCGAAATCGTTAAGCAAAATTTTAAACTTGGCTGCGTAGGATTTGGGCTTTTTGCGCTAAATATCGCAGCAGGCGCGCTAAATTTTTTAGGGCGGTTAGGAAGCGTAGCGGATAAAAAGGCAAGCGAGATTAGAGCTAGACAAAAGGCATCTGCGAATTAGCGCAGCTCCCAACGCTACTGAAATTTAGTGGTGCATAAAGCGAGCAGGTTTACACATCCAAGGCGCCGCAAAATTTATACGTTTTTGGCTAAAATGGCGGATTAGAATTAGCAAAATTTTAAAGGAGCACTTTGAGAATTTTACTTGTCGAGGATGAAAAAGATCTAAATCAAATCATCGCAAAATGTCTGAAAAAGGACGGCTACAGCGTAGATTGCGCCTTTTGCGGCAAGGAAGCGCTAGAGTTTTTGGATGTCGCGAAATATGACGCTATCGTGCTTGATGCGATGATGCCCGTGATGGACGGCTTTGAGTTTTTGAAGGCGGCGCGGGCGCGCGGACTGGGAACGCCGGTTTTATTTTTAACTGCGCGGGACGCCAAAGAAGATATCGTCGCAGGGCTTGATCTGGGCGCAGACGATTATATGGTTAAGCCCTTTGATTTTCGTGAGCTTTTGGCGCGACTTCGCGCAATTATCAGGCGTAAAAACGCTACTGCGGATAACGAAATTATCATAGGGCAAGTGCGCCTAAATCTAAGCAAAAAATCGGTCGTCTGCGCGGGCGAGGTAGTGGAGCTAACGGGTAAGGAATATAGAATTTTAGAGCTTTTGATGCTAAATCGCGGTGCGATTTTAAGCCGCGAACAAATCGGCGAGAGCATTTGGGATTTTAGCGGCGAAGCAAGCTCAAATGTTATCGATGTTTTAATCAAAAATATCCGCAAAAAGCTAGGCGAGCATGGCGATATAATAGAAACGAAGCGAGGGCTTGGCTATGTCGTGGCAAAATAGCAAGATTTGGATTAAAATTTCGGCGATTGCGAAGCAGATTTTTGCCGCTACGGCGCTTTTCATATTAAAATTCGTGCGAAATTTTAAACAGAATTTTACGCATAATTTTGCGTGTTTAAAGAAAAGCTGCAAGAAAAATCCCACGCAAAATATCGAGTTAAACCGGGCGTCAAATTTTAAACGGAATTCCACGCAAAATCCGGCATCAAATTCCGCGCCGAATTTTGCTGCTACAAGCGCAACGCCTGATCTAGCGCAAAATTCTAATAGCGTTCTCGCGCAAAGTCAAGAACAAAATTTCGCGTCTAAAATCTCGATAAGAAATTTTACTCAAGCCTTAGTCCTTGCATTCTCAACTGCTAAAGAGAATTTTATCTCGCGCGCGCTACCTATCAGCCTACGCGTGACGCTTTATTACAGCGTATTTATTTTGGCGCTTGCAGGCGCTATTATCGGCATTTGCGGCTATATTTTAGACGAAGTATCAGGAAGCTCCGTCAGCCAAAAAAAGCTTGCCCACCTAGTGCAAAAAGCCGCGCGCGATGACAAGCTAAAAAGCTTTGATGACGGTGTATTTTTCTACGAACATGACGGACAAGGCGGCGTGATCGCAGGGTTTGTGCCTAAAGGCTTCGAGCCTGCGTTGCCGCTCTCGCCTCAAGGCGCGCGCGAGGTGGAGCTTGATGACGACGAGTTTTTCTATTACGACGCGCAGATCAAGGGGCGCAGCGTATGGATACGCGGCGTCATCGCAGTTAGCGAGTTTGAGCTTGCGATGAAGCGCGTGATGCTAATCGCTCTTATCCTATCGCCGCTATTTGTGGCGCTCATCATCTACGGCGGCTACGCGATCATAAAAAGAGCGTTTAAGCCCGTGCGCGTTATGTCGCGTACAGCTAGCGAGATCGGAGCTAGCGGCGATTTTACGCGGCGAATAGAACTACCGCGAGGCAAAGATGAGCTAAGCGCGCTCGCAGCTACGTTTAATGAAATGCTAGCATCACTGCAAAGTGCGTTTGAGCGCGAGCGGCAGCTAAGCGCCGACCTTTCGCATGAGCTGCGTACGCCCGCTGCTGTCATACTGGCTCAAAGCGACTACGCCCTAGCCTACGAGCAAGACGCGAGCGAGGCAAAGGAGAGTTTCGCGGTCATCAACAATCAAGCGCGTAAAATTTCGGCGCTAATAGAGCAAATTTTAGAGCTTGCCCGCTTGCAGCGTGGCGTGTGTTTGGCACCCGTAAGCTTAAGCAGAATCGCAAGCGAGTGCGCGCAAGACTTTCAACTTTTGTGCGCACAAAAAGGGCTAAGCTTTAGCTCGCAGATAGCCGAGGGCGTGCGCGTAAACGGCGATGAGCTGCTTTTGATCAGGCTGATTAACAATCTTTTAAGCAATGCTTTAAAATTTACGCGCAGCAGCGTCGTTTTAGAGCTTTGCGTCAGTGCAGACGCGTGCGAACTTAGCATAAGCGACGATGGAGAGGGCATCGAGCCTGCTTTGCAAACTAAAATTTGGGACAAGCTCTATCAAATCGAGCGCTCCAGAAATCGCGAGCAAAATAGCGGCGCAGGGCTCGGGCTAGCCATCGCCTCACAAATCGCAAAGATCCATAATGCGCAGGTTTCACTACGTAGCGAAGTAGGACGCGGAAGCAAATTTAGCGTAAATTTTAAGAAGGTTTAGGCGGTTTTGTGGGCTTGGTGGCATAAAGAAATGCTGGGCGGCGAAATTCTTAAAATTTTATCGCCTATCGTTGCTTAAAATTTAACGACTATAGCCGTAATAGGGGCGATGGTGTAATTTTAAAATTAGGCCGGCGTCGCTAATAATATCGGATGATTTTTGCGATAGTCGTGCGCTTTTTAAATTTAAATGGGCCAAATTTTAAAATTTAGTTTTACCGCGAAATTCTGCGGCGAATTAATAAGACAAGGCGCGGCATTTTGCCCTTGGGCGAAGTGATAAGGCAAGCGCTTTATAGCTTAAGTGGGCTGGCGCGGGTAATTTAAGAATTTTGAGGTATGCGGCAAAATAAGCCTTCGCTGAAATTTTACGGCGCAGTATTACAGAATAAACCTTTGCTAAAATTCTAAGACGCCACATTCGGCTCTAGAGAATTTAAATTTAGGAGTATCTAGCGACCGAGTAAAAATTTAAATACGGAGTAAAAAAGACGGACTTGAGATTTAAGGCCGCCTACATAAGCTAAATTTTGTCTTTTTGCCCGCCTCTCTCTTGCAGCTTACGGCGATATAATCAAAGCCGTTTGCCTTACCTCCTGCTACGCAAGGCAGCCCCGTCGTTTATCAGTAGGACAATGTCACTCTCGTCGTTCTAGTAGTCGTCGTAGTGGGTGCTATAGCCAAATTTTACGCGGATCTTGCACAGCGGTAGGTTAATTTCACGAGCTCGCAGGGGCTACTTTTTTGCGCCATATTCGTCGCAGAACATCGCGCTTTAGCCGTGCGAAGCGCTGTTAAAAAGTAAAATTTCCTCGCCCGTTGTTACGCATTTTATTGCGAACTTGCGAGGCATGAGCTCGTCCTCATAAGTCTGCGGCGATGGACTTTTCTAAATTTTTCGCCCTGCCTAGGATCGTAATCGCCTTGTGCTCGCATATATTTACGCACCTGTAGCAAAGCGTGCACTCATCGCCGAATTGCGCCTTTTTGTAAGCGAGCTTTATGTTACGCATCGGGCAGGGTTTGACGCAAGCCCCGCATCCGCTGCATCGCGATGGATCAAGGCTCGGCTTACGCTTGGCAAAGGGGCCTTTATCCCAAATTTTCATCCAAAGTCGCTGTCCTAAAAACCCTGCGATACGACAGAGCGCGCTTAGCCCTTCTTGTGGCGGACAGCCTGCGCTAAGTGCCTCCGCAACGCGTCTGACTTTAGTGTCCGCCTCTTTGATTATGCGCTCGTTTTTCGCTTGCGAGTAGCTGAAAATCGCCACGTCGAGGATGAACGCGGGCATTTTGATATGAGCGCCGCCCGTTATGTTTGCGCCGAATTGTTTTAAAACTCTAGCCGCGCACCCTGCTCCGTCGCCGCTGAAAATCTCCATCGTAGCGAGGATGAATACATTTTTGCCGCTAAAGCTCGCGCCGTTTCGGTAGAGGAAGTCGCGCATGATACGCGGCAGGTCGCTAAAATAGACGGGATACGCCAAAATAATGTCATTGTGGCATTTTAAAAGCTCGCCGCAAGCCTCGCTCTCGATCGAGACGCAGACGCCGCCAAGATGAGCGATGAGCTTATCTGCGCAATGCTTCGTGTTGCCCGTGGCGCTAAAATAGATCGCTATCATACCCGTCTCCCAGACTATGCGAATTTCGGTGAAATTTAACCCTTACCGAACGAATAGAATTTTACGCTTTTTTGCATAAAATTTTAAAATTTAGACGTGACGGCGAAATTTAAATATGCCGTCGCGCCCTAAAAAAGCAAAATCAATTCAGATATTTTCTGCCGCCACCATGCCAAAAACCATACAATCAGCCATGCTCATAGTACCGAGCCTACTTGCGCCGTGAACGCCACCGGTGATTTCGCCCGCTGCATATAGCCCTGCGATCGGCTCGCCGCTAGCTGCGTCGATAACCTGAGCTTTGGTATTGATCTGCACGCCGCCCATGCAGTAAAGAATTTTCGGGCTTGTTTGGCACGCATAAAATGGAGCTTTTGATACGTCGATACCGCCTATATCGGCTTTTGTCAAAGGCTTGCCAAACTCCGGGTCACTTCCTGCTTTGACATAGCCGTTAAAATCCGCGACGGTTTTTAAAAACGGCTCCAGCGGAATTTTATAAAATTTTGCAAGCTCTTCCAAGGTATTAAATTTTTTGATTGAGCCTGCTTCTACACCTTTTGATGTATAGACCGGATTATTTGCATCAACTGCGGCTTGATCGCAGATATTTACGGGATAGTTGTCGTTATTTTCGCTCTCCGCCATACATTTAAAGATCGCTTCGGTTTTGATCTTGCGCCCGGCGTGCTCGTTCATAAAGCGTTTGCCCGTCTTTGGATCGACAGTTAGACCATAGTCGTTAGCGCAGTGATTTGAAAATAGCGCAGAAGTACCAAATCCCTTCTCGCTAGGATTGGTATAAGGATTTAGTTGAATCCAGCTGAGTTGCAAAGGATTCGCACCTAGCTTCATCGCCGCGATAAGCGCACCTGCGGTAGCACCTGGTTGGCTTACGGTTTCGATATTGTCTTTTAGATACGGCACCTGCTGCGCGCGAAACCATTTATCCGAACTGTATCCACCCGCAGCCAGAACGACGCCATCTTTGGCTTTAAAAAATTTTACTTCGCCACTTTTGTTTTCCCTATCGTCGCTAGCAAGCTGCGGATCGAACTTATATTCTTCGCGACACTTTACGCCTACGACGCGACCGCTGTCGTCCACGACAAAATCATCAAATTTAGTACGCTTCTTAATTACAGCATTTGCATTTTCCTCGATTGCCTTATGCATCGGCTGGATGTAGCCCGAGCCGCTAGCATTTTTGGCCTGTACGGCGCGCTTTAGCGAGTGTCCACTGGCAGATATCACCTTGCCCGAAAACTCCACTCCGATGCTTTTTAGGTATTCAAAAGCGTCGCCTGCGCGGTCGTAGATGACGCCTAGCAAATCTACGTGATTTAAATTTAGCCCGTCTTTTAGGCAATCTGCGATGAAAGCCTCCTTACTATCCGTGATACCCGCGGCTTTTTGGAATTCGTTATTAGGCACCGCCATATTGCCGGCGTTAATGACGGAATTGCCGCCCGCACGGCCCATCTTTTCGATCATAAGCACTTTTTTGCCGCGCTTAAGAGCCTGAAGTGTCGCCATCGAGCCTGCAAAACCGCTACCGATAACAACAACGTCATATTCTTCGTCAAATTTTACGTCTTTAGCGTTTTGTGTTGCACTCGCACTGCTTGCAGCTAAAGCCAGAGCTCCCGCCGCGCCGATTTTCATAAAATTTCGTCTTGAAATTTCTTGCATTTTTTGCTCCTTGCGTTGAAATTTTATAGATTATACACCCACGTAGCGAAATTTAAAATTTAACGTAAAGACTTAGTGATAGAATTTTAAAAATTTAGAAAAGAAAATTTTAAAAGCGCAAATTTAAAGCGAATAAATTCCGCTCCGCTAGCCGAAGGCTAGGCGTAAATTTTAAAATTTACGGCGCACGGATTTGCTCGCCGCCTGTGCGAAATTTTGCCGCCGCTATAAAATTTTAAAGTGCGCGGTATTCAAATTTAAAAGACGCGCCGTAGAATTTTAAGTGCTTTAAATTTTAAAATGCTTTGAAATGCTGCGGCACGCTTTGCGGCTCTATCTTGAAATTTTAAAGACTCGCACAGTATTTCGGCGCAAAGCACGCACCGCTACTTCGCGCCGAAATTTAATAAAGCGCGCGTTTGCAACCACTTCGCGCCGAAATTTCGCGGGCGCTAAATTTAAGCCCCGATTGTTTCGCCTGCGATCATCCCAAAAACCATACAATCAAGGATCGCGTAGGTTCCGAGCCTACTCGCGCCGTGCACGCCGCCGGTTACCTCGCCCGCAGCCCAGAGCCCGGGGATCGGCTCGTGAGTAAGGCTAGAGATGACTTGAGCTTTGGTATTGATCTCAAGTCCGCCCATCGTGTGGTGCACTTTCGGCATCGTGCGGCTTGCGTAAAACGGCGGTTTGGAAACGTCGATGCCGTCTAGCTTATCGACCACTTTGCCGAATTCGGGGTCTTTGCCCGCTTTGACGTATGAATTATAATCCGCGACGGTCTTTAAAAACGGCTCCAGCGGCAGATTGTAAGCCTTCGCAAGCTCCTCTAGCGTGTCAAATTTCTTCACGACGCCCGCTTCCAGCGGCCTTGATGTATAGACCGGGTTACGCGCGGCGACGGCTTGAGAGTCGCAGACGTTTACCGGATAGTTGTCGTTTTTCTCGCTCTCGCCGATAACCTTAAAGCAAGCATCCGCCTTGATCTTGCGCCCTGCGTGCTCGTCCATAAAGCGTTTGCCGGTCTTTGGATCAACGGTTAGACCGTAGGTGTTGCAGCAGTGATTGGTGAAATTTACTGCGGCGCCGAAGCCCTTTTCGTCGGGCGAGCAATACGGAAGGAACTGAATCCACGACGTTAAAAGGGTGAATGCGCCGATTCTATTTGCCGCAAGCATCGCTCCTGCCGAGCTTCCCGGATGGTTGGTGCTGTCTATGCTAGGCACTACGCGCGGATCTTGGATCTGGCGGTACCATAGATCGCGTCCGTATCCGCCCGAGGCTAGCAAAACGCCGTCTTTAGCTTTATAGCTCTTTTTCTCACCGCTTTTATTTTCCAGATCGTCGCTAAAGAGCTTCGGATCAAATTTATACTCCTCGCGCGCTTCTACGCCCACGACGCGGCCGCTGTCGTCCACGATAAAATCGTCAAATTTCGTGCGAGTCTTGATCGTGACGTTAGGATCGTTTTGAAGTTTACCCATCATCGGCTGGATGTAGCCAGAGCCCGAGCCGTTGGTTGATTGCAAGCTTCTTGCGACGCTGTGGCCGCTCTCAAAGATCAGCTTATCGCTAAATTCCGCTCCGCAGCTAGTTAAAAGATCCACCGCATCGTTGCTGCGATCAAACATCACGCCTAAAAGATCGGTATGGTTAAGCCCGAGTCCGTCTTTTACGGCATCAGCGATAAAAAGCTCCTTGCTATCTTTGATGCCCTGCGCTACTTGAAATTTATTCATCGGAGCAGCCATGTTTCCGCCGTTGATGACGGAATTTCCGCCCGCGCGACCCATCTTTTCAAGCACCAGCACCTTTTTACCGCGTCCGCTGGCTTTAATCGCCGCGGCAAGTCCCGCAAAACCGGTGCCGATGATGACGATGTCGTATTCCTCGTCAAATTTGACGTCCTTGGCGTTTTGTGCCGCGCACGCGCTACTAGCTCCCAGCGCAAGTGCTCCGGCGCCAACCGCGCTAATCTTTAAAAAACTACGTCTTGATACGTCTTGCATTTGCAACTCCTTTAATTAAAAGTGTATATTTAAAAGAAATGATAACTCGAATTTAAAGGTAAGTCAAATAGAACGACGCTATGAATGGATAGTAAAAAGCTATGAAATTTAGGGATTAATATAAAATTTGAAAATTCGGCAAGCGGGGATTTAAATTTTAAAATTTACAATGTCGCTCGTTTGTAAAATATTCGCTGCAAATAAAAATCTCGGCGCGAAAATCGCAATTAATGCAAAATTTGCGCCGAGCCTTAAAATCGCTAAGCCCTTAGCGAGCGACTTTAAATTTAAGCGTTTGCAGATCGTAGTTATTTACCTGCTCGTATTGCATATCCTCGATAGAGATCGCAGGAAGCGCGCACGAGCCCGACATGATCACGTTTATCGGCGTGTAGATGACGCCGGTACTATTATGGCCCTCTTGCGGATCGTAGTAAAAATAACCGCTTTTCGGGAAGTGAAGTACTCGGTCGTACAGATACTCCGTATGCTCGATCGCTACGCTATCCACAAAGCCTTCCGGGCGAGCCTGTGCGGCCGAGCCCAGGCGCTCATTTACCGCCTCAAAGCAGCTAGGCATCGCCTCGTCGATTGCGAAATTATACAGATAATGATTCGCTCGCCAGCTGATCTTAGAGTAAATTTTCTGCCCTACTTTGAGTTTGTTTAGATCGACGATGTTGCCGCGAGCATCGAGAAACTCGCGATAAATTTCAACCTTCTTATCTCGGTCGTTATCAAACGGTCTATTTATGCTAAGCGGATTGTGTTTGACCGCAGCGCTTTCATATCCAAATCCCAGCACCGTAAAAAACAGCTCGCCGTTGCCGCTCATCGGCGTAAATTCTATCGAGCCGTCTTTAACCGCAAGCTTGGTATCCAGCGGCGAATTAAAATTTTTCGTCTCGCCGTCGTATTTCAAAGCAAAGCTAATATCTTTTTTCGCGTCCTTAAAATACGCATCAAATCCGCGTATAACGCTCGCTCGCTCCTGCGTATTGTCCGCATCTTTTAGGTTGCGCACGAGCGCGATAGCCGCCTTGCTTGTGCTATCGTCTTTGATGCCCGCCTTGCCGAATGCGTAGAGCTTAAAGGCAGCGTCTCTTATGTCGCTGGCAAAGGTCAAGCCCGCTCCGTCTTCGGCGTAATCATAATCCATTTGGTTTATTTTTTCACGCATGAAGTTAAACTCGGTCGTCATATTGTGCTTTTTAAGTATCGCAGCCATAGCGATGCGAGCCATCGGCGAGTTATCATAAAGGCCATTGTCGAAAATAAAATTTATCTCATCGTCATCGAGCTTGCCGTATTGATCTAGCACGAAATCCGCGTATATTCGAAGCGTCGCTTGATCTTCGTAGTCTGATTTTAAGGCGCTAAATATCAGCGATCTTTGCTTATTGCTAAGGAATTTATAGCGCGCATCAAGCTCCAATAAAACGTCGCTTGCATAGATCGAAGCGTAGTAATTAGTCACGCCGCTAGCGCTCCAGTAGCCGAAACTGCCGCTAGGTTTGAGGCGAGATAGAATTCTACTTGCATACTCGTTTACGCGGTTGGTTAAGGTTTTATTGGAGTCTTTGCGTGCGACATAATCAACCGCTACCATCTTTGAAGTAAGCTGCTCGGTGCAGCCGTAAGGATAGAGATATAGCTCGTCCGCTAGGCTAAAAGCATTAGGCGTAGCGCTGATGTGAGTATAAATTTCTTTATAGCTCGGATCGATTTTGAGCGTTACCGGCTTATCGCCATAGCTTACGTGAAATAGCTTCGAGCGCGGGAACTGGCTGATTATGTCAAATTCCACGTCGTTGCTAAATTTCTGCCCATTTGCGTCAAGATCAAATTTAATATTTGCATCTGCAATATCAAGCGCGCTCGCGGTGAAGTTCGTATGCTTGACCTCAAGCGGTTTGAGCGTGAAATTTGCCTCACCGCCGCTTATAGCGACCGAAGGAGATGAGCTGATTTTCAAGACCGCATTTTGCTCCTTATCAGTGGTGTTGATGAGCGTTATCGGCACGGAAATTTCATCGCCGCGTACCATGTAGGTTAGATCGGCGGGCTTTATGATCACGTCGTCTCGGACCTTGGCTTCGACGTTTGCCGAGCCAATCGTAGCCGTCTCTCCGATAGCCATGGCGCTTAGTCGGATCGTGGAGTTAAAATTTTTCGGCATCGCAAGCTCAAATTTCGCCTCGCCGTTTGCATCCGCTTTTGCGATCAGCATTTTGATAAATTTTTTCTGCTTTTTGTTTTCGACTGGGCTTAAATTCCGTTTAGCTTTCGCCATCACGCCGTCGCCGCCGAAGCTTAGTTCTTTAGCAGTAGTTTGATACACACTAAGATCATCGTAAATGTCAAAGTACCGCAGCGCAAAATACGCGCTAACGTCAAACGCCTTAAATGCATCAAGCTCCTCTTGTGAGACGATATCTAAAATTCCAAGATCGACTGCGTAGAGTATGACTTTGGAATTTGGCTCGCTTTTTACGCTGATCTGCGCGTTTTGCCCGTTTTTGTAGCTTTTCTCGGCTAGGATTTGCACGCCAGCCTTGTGCGAGCTCGCATCTAGCGCCACCGGCACGTTTGCATAGGCGCGAAGCGGCATAGCAGCGGGTGTCGCGGCGCGCGCGATTACAGCGTTGATGTGTCCGCCGACGAAATCCTCCGGCACGCTAAGCTCAAATTCCGCGCTACCGCCTTTTATGGATAGAATTTTATAATCGTAAACCCGCTCTCCTACGAGCGAGATATTTAGCACGCCGCTTTCTACCGGAGAATTGATGACGCCTTTAATTTTATCTCCAGCTTTAACCTTATCGCTTGCGAGTTTGATTTTAGCGCTTTGTACGTCTTTAGCGTTTACCCGTCCATAATATCCCCAGCCGCTTACATCCACGCGCACGCCAGCACTTGCGCCACTTGAGTAATCGTTTGCGACGATTAGATAATTGCCGCCGTTTTGGAATTTGTACTCAAACTCGCGCGCATCGGTGCTAACGGCGCTTACGAGATTAAAGCTTTCTTGCTCGACGTATCTGTTGCCGTCATAAACGTAAGTAAAATCGTCTCGGTAAATTTCAACGTCGATCTTGCCTTTAACGTCGGTTTTGGTTTTGGAATCTAGCAGCGCAAAGCCGAATTTTACGCTATCGCCGCTTGAAATAAAATCCTTGCTCGCGCGAATTCCTACGATACGATCATAAGGCAGATAGCTCAGGCTGCGATATGCGTTTACGTTTTTGCCCTCTTCGGTTACGCTGAAATTTAGTAGAATATTTATGGCGTTAGAGACATTTAGATCAGCTGCTGCCGGCGAGAGTGCAAGCTCCTTTTTACCGGCGGGGCTTAGCGTAAATTCTGCCCTACGAAGCTGCGTAGCGCCCTTTTTCTTTAAGCGATCGTTTAGAAACGAAAAGCCCTCGTAGCCTTTAATTTTTAGCTCTTTTTCATAGGCGTTTGCTTCCAGCGAGCCTTTCAAATCTCCAGCCGGCGCGCCTGCAAGATAGTTTGAGCTTAGCTTTAAAGTTATGATCTCATCTGCGCCGTATTCGTCTTTGGCAGTGAGAATTTCATTTTTAATGCGGTTTGGAACAAAATTTTCTACGCTGAAGCTTTTAGAAGCGATGATTTTGTCCTCATAGATGAGATCTAGGCGGTAAGTGCCGCTTTTCTCGCCCATCAGCTCGTCGATTTTAACGCTGCCGAACTCATCGGTGTTTTGCGCGCGCGTGATGACCGCAGTGCCGCTAGGATCGTAAATTTTAAATTTAATCGGCGTATTTTTTAAAGAGCTAAAATCGCGATTTTTCATCACGATCGTGCCTAAAAGCCGCTCATTCGGGCTTATCAGCTCGCTTGCGAGATAAACGAACGGACGCTTTGCAGTAATCGTTTTCTCTACGCTTGCTACGGCGTTATTAAACAGCACGAACGCATGCTCATCACCTTTGCTAATCTCGATAGAGCGCGGATTTTTGGCTAGAATTTCCATATTTTCTAATCGCAAAATTCCATCTCCGTCCGTTTTATCCTCTACGATTAGCTCATTTTTATCGCTGTAAATTTTAACCTTCGCTCTACTTAGCTCCTCGCCATTACTAAGCCTAGAAGTATAAATTAGCGCGCCGCGCTCAAGCAGCACCACTTGAGCCGTAATGTCGCTAAGATAGGCTACGCGCGAAACCTCTTGCATCTTTTCGCCCACTTTGTAAAACGCCGTGATTTTATAAATTCCATCCTCATAGCCTTTAAAATCCATCGCGATTTTATGCTCCGCGACGGCGTTTTTAGCGCCTCCTATATCAAAGCTCTTAACCGCGATCTCGCTAGCTAACCCACCTACACTATCTTCGTTGCTTTCAAAGTTTAAAAAATACCTAAAATTTTGCTCAGGGACTTTGGCAATCGAAATTTTAACCTCATTTACGTTTGAGCTTTTAAAAGCTAACGAAGCGGATTTTGGGATAAAATTTTTCTCGTCGCTAAAGGCTACGAAAGGCAGCCTATCGCCCATTTTTACGCTTTGTTTGATCTCGTCACGCAAAATATATGAGCTATCTCCGAAGCCCTTTAGCAGCCTAATCTCGTAGCTTTTATTCGGCATAAACTCGTCGCTTACTATATCTGCATAGTAGTAGCATGAAGGATCGTCGCTTTCGCCGCCCTCTTCATCTTCGTCATAATAATAATATCGCGGCTGAGTGAGGCTAAATTTACTCACGCCTACGATTCTTACGTATTTGGCGGACAGCTCGTCCATATAGTTAGGGAAACACACTCTAGCCGCGAGTGAGCCGTCTTTTAGAGCCGCAGGGCGGATCTGCACGCCGCTTAAATTTGAAGCGTTAATGCTATCATTAAAAGGCTCCTCGTCTGTGCGCAGCTCCACTGGATTTTGCAGCTTTGCGCCCGCTTTTGAGGTGAGGGATTCTATTTGCAATACGACGTTTTGCGCCTTAGGATCGAAGCTGAATAAAAAATTCCGATCATCGTGCGAGCTAAGCTCGTAGGATATATCGTTTTGGGCTAAATTCTGCGCACGGTAAATTCTAGTCGCTTGCTGTAGCGCGTCCTTGCTAACCGCATCGTTAAATTTAATTGCCACTAACCCCGGACGCAGAAGCGCGATATGCTCGGTGCTAAAAGGCTCTGTCTCGAACTCAAAGCGCACCCCGCGCGCCTCGCACGAATAATTAACCCCGGCGCTAAGCATCGGCTTAGGATAGAGCCTGATTGAGCTCTCGCTCACGCTTTCGTAGGTGCCCGTGATTTTGGGAGTGCATTTTAAGATCTGCTTTTGCGTGACACTAAATCCACTGCCGTCCACCCCGCTAATCTCGTAAGCCCCGCTAGCGTATTTGATCTCTACGCCCGCGGCAAAGCTAGCCAAAGCGCAAAATAGCGCTGCGCTTAGTAGTTTTGTCTTCATAAAATTCCTTTGCAAAAATTTTACGAAATTATATACAAATTAACCTTTTATTTTCTTTCATTTACTCTAAAATTTGCTTTAGCGAAATTTGCATTTTCGTCCAAGCAGCCAAGCTCAAAATCCCCTGCACCAAGGCTTAGCGTAAAAGCCTCACCGTTAGTGCGCGCAAAATATTCTCCCGTTTTAACTTTAGAATTTGTAGGCGCTAAGCTTTGTGTGGTGAAATCGCGTGCCACAAAATTTTGCTGCGAGGAATTTTGATCCGCGAAATTTTTCGCTGTGAAATTTTGAGCCCCCGAATTTTGCTCTGTGGAATTTTGCAAGATAGAATTTTGCGATGCCAAATTCCGTGTAGCTGGATTTTCAGCAATAAAATTCCATCCCGCAGAATTTTTCTTCGTAAGATTTTGTGATTTTACATTCTGCGACGCTAAATTTTGTCGCATAGAATTTTGTGCTGTAGAATTCTGTTCTACAAAATTTTGCTGTACTAAATTTCGCTTTAAATTATCTTGCTGCGCCGCGCTAGAATGCTTGGAATCCAAATCCGCGGAATTCTCCCCCGTAAACGCAGTGGAATTTAGCGCTATAAACTCCCGCGAACCGCCGCTTAGCCTGATATATACCCGCTCGCCGAAAACCGCTGTGCACTGTATCTTTAACCGTAGCGTGCCGTCCGCGCCGGTCTCGTAGATTTTGGCGTTGATGTCGTTTAGCACGGGCTTTACGGCAGCAAATTTAGCCGCGCACCTTCCTGCGCGCACCTTTTGCGGATCGACTAGGCCGTGTTTTAGCAGATAAAAAAGCTCGCTCGTGCCGTAAATTTCGCACTCCTCGTTGGGCTCAACCCCGTCGATCGTAAGATCCTCGGCGCTTTGCGCGCACTCCTTTTCGCGGTATGCGTCGGTGCATACCCGCCGCAAGCTCACGCCCGCAGGACGCGCAAACTCCGCCTCGCCCAGCATGCCCGATTTATCGAGGAAAGCAAACATATTAAACGCGACTTTTGCCGCACTCACGCCGCCGCTAAGATCCCTAGTCTTGGAGCCGTCGAAATTTCCCAGCCAGACGCCGAGGGTAAATTTAGGCGTAAGCGCGACGGTGTAGAGATCGCGCGCATCGGCGCTCGTGCCCGTTTTAAACATCAGCGGCGGCGCGTTTAGGGTATTTTGCCACACCGAGCCGAGATAGGAGCGCGGCGCGTTTCTTAACATCTGCGTTACGATGTAGGCGCTCTGCGGGGTTAAAATTTTAGCATCGTCGCCGATCTTTGCGCCCGCTATTTCGAGCTTTCGTAGCTTGCCGCCGTTTGCAAACGCGCTGTAAAGGCGGCTAAGATCCATTAGACTCATCGAAATACTGCCAAGCGCGATACCTGCGCCGTAATAATCCTTGCTAAATTCCGCCATATGCACGCCACTAAGCATCTCATACAGCCCGTCGTCACCCAGCATCAAATTTAGCTTTACCGCAGGGATATTCAGGCTCAGGCTTAGCGCGTCAGTCGCACTCACTGCACCCATGAAGCTCTGGTTGTAGTTGCGCGGCACGTAGCCCGCGAAGGTTATCGGCGCGTCGATCAGCTTCTTTGAAGGGGTGATGAGCCCGTGCTCAAGGGCTTTGGCGTAGATGAAGGGCTTGAGCGTCGAGCCTACGTTTTTTTGTGAGCGCACGCCGTCGTTTTGCCCCTCATTGGCGCTAAAATCGTGGCTGCCGACGTAGGCGATCACCCTCATACTTTCGTTGTCGATCAGCACCGCAGCGCCGTTTCTAACGCCCTTATCGCGCAGGGAGAGGATCTCGCTTTTCAAAAAGCTCTCAAGCGCGATCTGGGTTTTAAGATCCAAGCTCGAATAAATTTTACCCTCGCTTAGGCGCGCAAGCTCCTGCTCTAGCGCAGTTTGCTCCTTGGACTGCGCGCTCGCTTTAGAGTTTGCGGAATTTTCCCGCGTCTTGGCGTTTGAAACGGAATTTGTCTGTATTTTGGCGCCCGGAGTAGAATCTGTCTGAGTACTAGCGTCCGACGAAGCAAAATCCGCCTGCGTACTAGCGTCTGAAACGGAGTTTGTCTGCGCACTAAAATTTGCGCTCGGCCGCTCGCTAGAGCTTGCGTCTGCCTGCGGATTTTGCGGCGGATGCGCGGTATCTTGCCGACTATTTAAATTTAGATTTTGCCGATTTTGCGAGTTTTGATGCGGATGTGCGGTACCGACGACATTCTGCCGCTTGTTTAAATTTATATCCGCACTCGGATTTTGCGGCGAATACTCGGTTTGTCGTTTATTTGAATTTGCATCTGCGTTATAATTCTGCGGCGAATACGTAGCGCTTCGTTGTTCGTTTAAATTTAGACTTTGCTGATTTTGCGAGTTTTGCGACGGATGGGCAGCATTAATTAAATCTTGCCTCTCATCCAAGTTTGCGCCCTCTCGTTCATTTGGTTTTACATTTTTCGGTTCATTCGGTTTTGCGCCCGCCTGCGATTCTACGCCTTCGCGCTCGTTTAAATTTAAGCTCGTTCCGCCTAAATTTAAACTCTTCGGAGCATCCGTTTTAAAATCCGCCTCTTTGGGATTCATTTCTTTCGAATCCACTCCCGCCTGCGCACTCACGGAGCCGGATAGATTCGGCGCGGCTCTTGTCGCAGCAGTAAAATTTGATTCAGCACTCGCCGCGCCCGAAAAATTTGATTCTGCCGCCGCCGCGGCTCTGCGTGCAGCCGAGCTTGCTTCCTCTGCCGTCGCGCCGGGCGCGCCGCCCTGCTCTAAATTTTGAGTGAAATTTACGTCCTCTTTGGCGGTAAAATTCTGCATTTTATAATTGCTAAACGCTAACAGCGCGTAATGCGGCGCGTAATTGGGCGCTGCGTAGCGTCTGGGCGAAAACGGCTCCGCAAGAGCGCGCTCATACTCGCTTTGCGAGATCACGCCGCCGTCTCGCAGCTGCGAAATTAGGCGGTTTTTAAGCGCGTTGATGTTTGATTTGCGATCCAGGCGGTTTTTGTTCGGATTTTTTGGGATCACGCTAAGAAGCGCGATTTGAGCGTTGCTAAGCTCGCGCAGGTCCTTTTTGAAGTAAAAATACGCCGCGGTTTTAACCCCCTCGATGTTGCCGCCGTATGGGGCGAGGTTGAAATACATTCCTAAAATTTCATCCTTGCTGAAGTGCCACTCCAGCTGAAAGGCGTTGAAAATTTCGATGATTTTGTTCTTGTAGCTGCGCTGTTTGGGGCGCATCATGCGCGCGACCTGCATCGTGATCGTCGAGGCTCCGACGCGCTCGACGTTACCCTCGCTTTTTTTAGTAAAATTTCGCGTAAAATTATACGTAGCTGCGCGCAGGATCGAGGCTGGATTGACGCCGAAATGGTAGTAAAAATATCGATCCTCGAAGTAGATCGCGCTTTGTTTCAGCCGCGGCGGTATCTCGTCCGCGCTCGCGTAGAAGCGCCAAATTTGATCGTCGCTGATCTGCATATTTAAAATTTCGCCGTTTCGGTCATATAAAATTCTACTCTTCTGCTTGTTTAGCATATCCAAATTTAGCGGATAAAGCGCGTCCAGGATCAAAAACAAAGCGAATGCAAATGCACAAAATAGCGCGATTTTTAACGTAAATTTTAAAATTTTCATCGCGCAATTATATCAAAGAATTTTAATGATTTTAGGCTATAATGGCGCCTTTTTGCAAAGGAATAATCTTGGACGCTCTAGCTAAGCTAAACACCGAACAATACGCCGCCGCAACCGCTCCTGCTGGGCACAATCTAATAATCGCAAGCGCAGGCACGGGCAAAACCAGCACCATCGTCGCGCGCATCGCTCATCTGCTAAATCTCGGCACGAGCCCTAGAAAAATTTTGCTTCTTACTTTTACGAATAAGGCCGCAAGCGAGATGATAGCGAGGCTGCAGCGGCATTTTGATAAAAAAATCACCTCCGCAATCGTCGCTGGCACCTTCCACGCCGTATCCTACGCCCTACTTCGCGAGCTGGGCAAGGGCGTGATCCTAAAGCAGCCCGCCGAGCTAAAGACTCTGCTAAAAAGCCTCGTAGAAAGGCGCAAATTTTATCACGTAAGCGACGCGCGTCCCTACGGCGGGGCATATCTGTACGACGTGTACTCGCTGTATCAAAACAAAGAGATGAGCGCGGATTTTGCGACGTGGTTTAGCAAAAACTACGAGGATCAGGCGGAATTTGCCGAAATTTACGCAGATATTTTGCGCGAGTTCGAGGAGGAAAAGGCAAAATTTAACTACGCCGACTTCAACGACGTATTGCTAAAGATGCGCCGAGAGCTGCAAAAGGGCGCGCCGCTGCGGTTTGATGAAATTTTAGTGGACGAGTATCAGGACACGAACTCGCTACAAGGAAGCCTCATCGATGCCTTTGCGACAAAAAGCCTTTTTTGCGTCGGCGATTTCGATCAGAGTATCTATGCCTTTAACGGCGCAAACATCGACATCATTGGCAGCTTCGGCAAGCGCTTTGCGGACGCTAAAATTTACGCGCTAAATATCAACTACCGCTCAAGCTCGGCGATTTTGGCGCTTGCAAACCGCGTCATCGCGAACAATCCGCGCCTTTACGAAAAGAAGCTGATCGTAGGACGCGAAGGTAAATTTAGCGCGCCTAAGCTGCATATTTACGACGATACGGCGGCGCAATACGCTCACGTAGCCGCACAGATCGCGCAAAGCGGCACTCCGCGCGAAAAGATCGCCGTTATCTTTCGCAACAACTCCAGCGCCGACGGCGTCGAGGTCGCGCTTAAGGAGCTCGGTATCGGCGCAAAGCGAAAAGGCGGCGTGAGCTTTTTTGAAAGCCGCGAGATCAAGGCCTTTACTGACATTTTCGCGATGATAATAAACCCCAAAGATATGATGGCATTTATGAGCACGTGCGAATACGCAAGAGGCGTCGGCAACGCGCTAAGTAAGGAGCTTTTCGACGCGCTAATCGCGCTTGGGCACGGAAGCATTCACGCAGGTCTTTTGCGTCCCGATGAGAGCGTTAAAATTTTTGAAAAAAAGAGGAAAAACTACCAGCTTGGGCTTTTTGACGATATCGCTATAATCGGCTCGGTATCGCGCTTTGAAGCTTTGGAATTTGACGAGTTTTTTCGCTCGCATCCGGTTTTAAAACACAATAAAATTACCGAAGGCGGCGCCGTATTTTTGCACGAAATTTATAAAATTTTTAAAAAAAGCGGCTCCGCTGCGAGGTCCGCTACGCTCATCTCGCATATCAAAGACTCGCGCCTTTTCGCGCTTGTGGCAGATTTCATCGCGACGAAACGCGCGACGCTGAAAAACGGCAAGATAGACGAGGATCGCAAGAAGGACGAGACCGCTCGCATCTACGATAAATGCGGCATTTTAGAGCAGATCGCGGGCAAATACGCGGATCCGCAGAGCTTTTATAACTTCATAACCCTGGGCGCAAAGGAGATGAGCGAGGGCGAGGGGGTAAATCTGCTCAGCGTGCACGCAAGCAAGGGGCTTGAGTTTTGCAGCGTCTATCTCATTGACCTGGCGCAAAACCGCTTCCCGAACCTCAAGCTAATGGCGATGGGCGGCAGCCTGGAGGAGGAGCGGCGGCTCTTTTACGTGGCGGTCACCAGAGCGCGCGACGAGCTGGTGCTAAGCTATGCGAAATTTGATAAGATTAGAAAAGTTAGCTACGAGCCGAGTTGCTTTTTAAGGGAAGCGGGGCTGGTGAAGTAGGCGAAATTTTGCTCGCTAAATTTGAAATTTCATTTTAGCGCTGGCGGATCGTTTGGGTAAGAATTTTACTCCTCGCGTATGCCCGGCGCGCCGCCTTGCTTCCTTATCGGATTGCTGAAATAAGAATTTCGCCGCACGATTTGTAAATTTTTGTGGTGCGGACGCTACGGCGCCAATATAAGCGTGATTTTGCGTAGTTAGAATTGCGAAGTGGTAGGCTCTTTTGCGAGCCAAAATTTATCGACATTTTGCCTAAATTCGAGCCCGACATACGGCCTAGCGATAAAATTTTACCCCCATCCGCTATTTTAGAATTTCTCCCGAGCCTAAGGACGATTTTAATTTATAGCGGCGAAATTTTGCCCTTACTTGAAATTTTACCGATAGCTCACTGCGGGTTGCAAGATTTCGCGCTCGTCACGCTCGCACTGGGCGGCAGTAGGGCGAAATCGCGCCTAAAACAGCATAGCGGCGCAAAATTTCCACGGCTCGCAAGCGTAAAATCGCTCTTGATCGCAAAATACGGCGGCTTTAAACTTGTTATTTTTGCGGCTCGATAAATTTTGTAGGCGACGGCTGGGTTTTAAGCTACTATGAAAAGCGTGACTGTTCGGAGTTTTTTCGCGAGCTGTGCGCGCTATGTAACAGCGCGATCAAAGGTGGTTTGAAATGGTGATATTTGCGGCGCGGGTAACTGTAAAATTTCACACCGCAACTTGCGGGATTAAATTTTAAAATTTTGCTCCTGCTCTCCGCATAATTTTAATGCAGTAAAAATCTCCGCAAAATCTTACGCGAGTAGAATTCTGCGGCAAAATTCGGCGATAATAAAATTTCACCGTCCTATTTCATCTTTCTCTTACTTTGAAATTTACGTGTTTTATACATCGCGGAGCTAAAATTTTATTTGATAAATTCCAAAAATACCGCAAATTCCACGACAAGTTAAAATTTTAAAGCGCATCAAATTTATGGCGCTACAAATTTTAAATTTCACTACGTATTGCGCGCGTTGTAAAAAATACGCGCTCTGCCGAATTTATTGCCGCGACGGAATTCCGAGCGGCGACAACTCGCATATTTGTTAAATAGATTTCGCGTCGCGTAAAATTCCATTGCCGGTAAAGTTTGCTGCCGATCAATTTATACCGCATAAAATGCTGTCCGCGCAAATTTAACGCAGCCAAAAGTCCTTCGCCGCCCAAATCTCAAAGTGTATTAAATACCCTATCTCCCGCGTCTCCGAGGCCCGGCACGATATATTTTTGCTCATTTAGTCTCTCGTCGATCGCCGCGGTAAAAACCTCGACCTGCGGATAGATCTCGCTAAATCTATGAAGCCCCTCGGGCGCTGCGATGATGGAGATAAATTTGATCTTTTTGACGCCGTTTTTCAGCAGAAATTTCACCGCATCGATCGCCGTACCGCCGGTCGCAAACATCGGATCGATGATGATTGCGGTGCGCTCTGCGGCGTCTGAGGGCAGCTTGGCGTAAAAAAACTCCGCCTGCGCGGTCTTTTCATCGCGCTGAAAGCCTAAAAACCCTACGCTGGCATCGGGCATAAGCTTAAAAACGCTATCCAGCATCCCCAGCGCGGCGCGTAAAATCGGGCAGATCATGATCTTTGTGGCGAGCTTATACGCGCTGGTTTGCGCCACGGGCGTATGCACGCTCACCTCCCGCAGCGCCAGATCGCGCGTCGCCTCAAACATCATCAGATAGCTGATCTCATCGACGAGCATGCGGAACTGAAACGGATCGGTCCCCCGATCGCGCAGGATCGTGAGCTTATGCTCGATTAGCGGGTGCTTGATCAGCCTCACGTTAGGCAGCTCGCACGCGGTTTGGTGCGTACATTTTTGGCTTTGGCTCATTTTCTCTCCTTAAATTTACTGAATTTTGCGCCCTTTGGGGCATTTTGATCGTATGTTTTAGCGCGAGCTTTTACGCCATGGCGCTGAAATTTCGCCGATAACGACAGCGCGATTTTAAATTTAGCTCATTTTAGCTCGCAATGCGCGCGTTACATTTAAATTTAGCTCGGCGGCTCGCTTTAAATTTAGCTTGCGCGTGCGCTTTTGATTTAGCCGCCATTTAAACAGGGCGCGCTTTCTATCGGCACGCTGGCGCTACTTTTCGGCGAGCGCTCGCGGCGTAAATTTCATCTGCGAAATTATCGTCTGAGGCGGCTTTAAATTTACTTAATGCTCTCGCTCGTGAGCCAAATTTTAAAATTCCACGTTATCTTGCGCGCCGATAAAATTTTAATTTCATACACGCTGATTGCCCCGCAAACGAGCTGAAATAAATCTGGCATATCCTCAAATTTAGCCCGCCGCAAGCGGTTAAATTTGCCCTGCCGAAGCGATCAAATTTAACCGCAAAGCCCCTATTCCTTTACCACGCGCAGGAACGAATACACGTCCTGCACCCCGGGCGCGTGCGTCGCATACC
>NZ_CALKTS010000060.1 GCF_937997595.1 uncultured Campylobacter sp.
GAGGTGCTCGCGCTACGCTTGGGTGGCGCTTCCGTGCTCGAGATCAAACAGATCGAGCTAAAAAAGGAGATCGTGCTGGAAATTTCATAAGGTGCAAAATCCGCTCGGAGAAATTTACGATAAATTTTGCAGGTCTAATGCGAATTTTTGCGTAAAATTTAGCTCGTAAAAATTTGCCGTGAGTTCAAATCCCGCCCCGCATCCAAAGCAGTTCTGCTTGGAGAAATTTGCGGACGGAATTTCGGCGTGAGGATTTGTGGCGGCTTCTTAGTCTTTTGGCACTCTTTTGGCGGGCTTTGAACGAGCTTTTGGCGGCGGAATTTCGCTGCAATGATTTCGCGGAGAAATTTGCACTCTTTGCGTTTGCGTGCACTTTACGTAAAATTTTACTGCGATCTTGTTGTGACTCGCCGCGATTTTGAGCTGGTTTTGCAATGGTTTTTAGAATACAAAACGCGGAAATTTGCCGCAGAATTTTGTCTAAAATTTTACTTTGCAGGATTTTGCCGTATGAAATTTCGTCGCGATAGAATTCCGTCGAAATTTAATCGCGGCAAAAATACTGCGCCGCGATCTAAACGTAAAATTTTATCTCAAATTTGCGCTAAACCGCCACAGTCTAGACGCAGAATTTCGATCTAAAATTCTACCGCCAGACTGCAATGCGAACAAACACAGGCGGGCTGATTTGCATAAAATTTCAAGCCGAAATTCCACGCCTTAAAATCTCGTAAATTTTAAAATTTTGCAAATCGCGCGCTGAAATTTCGAGCCAAAATTCTGCTTGTAAACTTTCAAGCCAAGCCGACTCCAGATAAAATTTCAAACCAAAATTTGGGGCATAAATTTCAAACCGAAATCCCGCGATCAAAATTCCCTGCCTCAAAATCCCGCTCTCAAAGCCAAAATTCCGCAAATTTATCAAGCTTTAAATTTTAAAGCTATAAACTTCGCTTCAAATTTTAAGGATCAAAAATGCTAGAACTCCCCTTTGTCGGCGTCGTCGTGGGCTTCATATCGGGCTTTTTCGGTATCGGTGGCGGCACGGTCGTAATGCCCGTGATGATGGCTCTGGGATACGACGTCAAGACCGCCGCGGGCATCTCGGTGATGCAGATGTTCATCGTCTCGCTTTTCGGCTCATATCTGAACTACCGCGCGGGCAGACTCCGCCTAGATAGCGGTATCGCGGTGGGGCTCGGAGGGCTGTGCGGCGCGAGCATATCGGGCTTCATCGTAAAATACTCGCCAGAAATCGTGCTTGAGATCGGTCTTCTGCTGACGCTTGCGATCTCATTTCTTAAACTCTTTAGCACGAACGTAACAAGCGACGGCAACGCCGATCCCCACGGCGCGGTGCTGTTTTTCATCGGCTTTGCTATCGGCGCGATCGCGCTTAGCATGGGCGTGGGCGGCGCGGTATTTCTAACGCCCGTATTGGTCGGATTTTTGGGCGTCGATATCAAAAGAGCGGTCTGTATGGGGCTATTTTTCATCGTTTTCGGCTCATTTAGCGCGCTTTTGAGCCTTTCGTACAACGGCCACGTAGATTACGAACGCGGCGCGCTGCTAGCCGTGGGCGGGCTTTTGGGCGTGTATTTCGGCACCTCTCAGGCTCGCCGTGCAAAGCGCGAAACGCAGAAAAAATGGCTGCTCGTCCTCTACGTCGTGCTATTTGCGCTGGCGCTAAAAAAGGTGCTGCAGTAGTGCCTGCTGTAGTAGCACTGCGGACGATTTTGCCACGCTACGTTTTGCCCTTGCCTCGGTTTTGCTACAAGCGCGGTTTAAGCGTTCGCGCTGTTTTGCTACGTCGCCCTTTTATATCTCTTGGTTTGCTTCGTTGCCTCTTGCACTATGCGCGTTTGGTCGCCGTCTTGCGGCGGCGCGTAAAACGTCGCGTTTCGTCGCGCAAGTAAAATTTTAAAATGAAATTTCAAAAGGTGCGAGCAAATTTTAAAAGCGGAATTTTAACTAACCGCGTTAAAATAGCGAAGTTGCACATCTTTCGTCCTATGGAGGCTAGATGGCGAAATAAAATTTACAAATTTTAAAAGGACTTGGATTGACGAACTTGATTTTAGCGGGGCTAGGCGGCTGTGTAGGCGCGATGGCGCGAGTAGGCCTAAGTGGAGCGATCGCGCGCGCAATGGATCGCGCCGGGTTTTGGAGTGCGTTTCCGATCGCTACTTTTTGCGTGAATGCGCTGGGAAGCCTGCTGATAGGGTTTTTACTCGCGCTAAATTTAACGCAGAGCCTGCGGGTATTTTTTATCGCAGGCGCACTGGGCGGCTTTACGACATTTTCTACGTTCAGCTACGATACGCTGCAATTATTGCTGGCGCGAGAATTTGCTATCGGTGTGCTAAACGCGGTCTTAAGCGTATGCGCCTGTATGCTTTTTTGCTACGCTGGGCTGCTCGCGGGCAGAGCGCTTGCAGGCTAGCCGTGGAGCACGTGAGCTTTAAATTTAAATCGTCTCTATGTTTGCGCTTTTAAATCAAAATTTATTGAAAGTGCCTGCGCTACGGAATTTTATCGCGCGCATATGCTGCAAAATCTGCGAGCGATGGGCACAATCCCACATGCCGTGCAGTTTTGCGAAAGGGCGCGCAGCAAGTAGTTTCGCAAAGTGCAATATCAAGCAGGAATTATAAGGCGAGCAAATCGTAAGACGAGCGAAAAGCAAAGCGAGCAAGAGGAATTGTAGCTAAATAATTGTGCTCGGCGTCGGGCAGGCTGGCAAAATCCAGATAAATTTGAAATTTGCGTGCATTCTCTGCGTATCTTGTTTACCGCAGCTTTGTAAAATTTCGCTATCTTGCGCCTAGTTATCGCGACGCCCTAAAAATTTAGCTGTCTTGGCGCGGATAAAATAAACTTAAGCCGTGCGATAAATTTTAAAAGCTCCGCGGGCAAATTTTAAAGCTTGAAGCTTAGAATTTTAAAATTCTCACGTAAATTTTAGAAGTTAAATTAAAGCGCGCCGAAATCACGATCTTATGTGTCAAATCCTGCAGCACTATCTTAGATTTATCGCAAGCGACTGCGAGCCCTCTTAATTTCATTTCTGCAAATTTCATTGACCTGTTCGCCCTCGCTATTTCGCAAGATAACCTCGTAGTCCGTGATTTCGCGATCTTTGTTATACCCCTTGATATATCTGAATCTCGATAAAACTATTTTAAAGGATTCCACATCGTCTAAAGTATACTTATCGCCGAGCTTGACGTAGTCAAAATTACTACTAGTAAGCATATGAAAATTGCTAAATTTTTGCTTTAAATTTAGCGTATAAATTGCCGTATGAGGCGTATCGTTATCGCAGCGATTAAATTCGCTTTCATCGAAGGCAAGCGCGAGGCAAATTTCATCTCCGCAGATAACCTTGATATCCTTGGCGCTGCTGTTTATACGCATGGTCTGCCGCCAGCCCTCGCTTTTAATCTCAAAGATATTGCGAGCGAGCTTTTTGGCTATTTCATCTCCGACATAACCTTCAGCTTCAGATTTATAAGCTGGGCCGAGCGCAGAGTAGTTCTGCTTTTGCGGAAAATCCGCAAGCGGAGTTTGAAGCTCGCTTATAGCGTTTAAATTTTCCTCGGTGCCTTGCGGAGCTGCAAAAGATGTGCCCCTCATAGAGTGTAGATTAAAGAAACCGATAAATTTCCTCACGACCTTATGCGCCGTTTGAGAAAATATCTTGGCTTCATTTTCAAAAAGCGAAATATCGTAGATGCCGTAGCTATAATATCCAAGCTTTCTACTTACCCACCTTTCGTCCGGCGAACGATCGATCTCGTGGTATCCATAGTAGCGCTCTGGCATATCTTTTTGTAGCAAAAAGTCGTCGCTATCGCTGTCCCCATACCTAAGCCAGACCCCAAAATCGTCCTTAATGTATAGATAATCAAACTTCGCACCTCCTGCGAATTTTTTCTCGCCTAGCCAAAATACGGGTCTTTTTTCTAGGCTCGGCAGAGCGGCGACGGGAGGCAAATTTTGTAGCTCTTTTTCAAATTTTTCATCGATATAATCGCAAGCGCTAGTGGGCATACTAGGATCGCAACCTTCGGGCGTATCGGATGAAAAAAGCAAATTTAAAATCACAAATATATACAGCACAAAAAGCACGCATGCAACGCTCACGACCAAGGCGGTAATTTTTAAAATTTTTATAAAAGTTTTCATATCTAAATTTTACCTCGTTGCACTTAAAAATCGTAAAATTTCGCTTTAAATTTGAAATCCTCCGCGTATTATCTGTACGCTTCGCCTATTGCTTCACTAAGGCTTTTTAGCAGCTCGTTCGCGGCTTCCGTCTTATCGCGTGCGCCGCGATTTTTGCCGTTTGAAGCGCCGGGTCCCGCCCCGCTTACGCAGTCTTGCACGAAATACCACCAAAAATACCCGCCCACGTAGTTTTTCACGTAGCGCGGCATCGTATAATACCACCTCATCATCGCCTTCTTGCTCGCCTGCGTGGCGTCCGCCGCCGTGTTTCCGCACTCTCCGATGCCAAGCTTTGAGGCGGGAAAGGCGCTTTGCAGATCGGTAAAAATTTCGCTCCAATCAGGCTCAAAGCCCTCGTTATCGTCCTCGTAGTAGCTTACGAAAAGATAATCCAGCCCCTCTTTCATATATTGCGGCACGAATTTTCGCAGCCACTCGCGCATTTCTATTTTTTGTACTCCGCTCGGAGTATAATACGCCGTCAGCGCCGTCTTGGCGCCCTTTTTGTGGATGAGCTCGAATGCCGCGATCATCTTGGCGGCAATGAAATTCGCATCATCCCCGAGCCAGCCCTCGCCGTTTATTTCGTTGCCAATCTCCCAGATCGTGACGTAGGGCGCGAGCGCGGCGAAGGCGTCCGCGAACTTCTTTTCGTAACTTTTCACGCTTTTGTACGAACTCATCTCGTAGGAGTCCACGGGGCAGGCCATCACGTACGAAACCTCGCTAAGTCGCCTAAAAAGAGGCTCATACTCGCGCGAGCTAATTTCTTTTGACATAACGACGCGCACGGTCGGCTTTACGGGTAGGGCTTGCAGGGCGCGCACGATGCTCTGCAGCTTCGCGCCAGAGGTGTCTTGTGCGTCCTCGTACCAGCCGTCGTCGATCGTAACGCCCCAGATGAAGTCAGATTTAAAATTTTGTTTTGAAATTTTATTTGGATTTTCGCCGTAAAGTACGCCGTAAAATAGCGCCCCGCAAAACAGCGCAAGAAATATGTGTTTGAAATAGACCACGGCTTGCTCCTTGATTTTAAATTTTAAAAATTTAGCTCTTTGCTGGTCTTTTCACAACCGATCAAGCAATCAAAATTTATCTTTTACCTCTAAGATCATAAGAATAATACGAACGAGAAAAGCCCTCTACGCTGAACATAGCAAAAGCATTAAGTGCAAGAGCCGCTAAGCTGAGCAGTACCGTAGCAGGCAGCGAAAAACGCGCCAAAAATGCATTTGCAATAGCTGCAAGTACAAGCGCGATAAAGCAATATGAAAATATCGCAACTCCACTAGTATCGGCAAGCTCCTGATAAAATCTATAAAAAAATAGAAACGATGCGATGAATCCCAATGCAAGTAGTATTTGAGCGATGATGCCGCCCGCTAAAAATATAAATAACAATACGCCTATAAATATCGCCGCAAAGGCAATGGCTGCGTTACGCAAAAGACTGCGGCTTGCGGTAAGTTTAGAGATATTATAAATGCTAAAGATAAAAAGCACGAATGCCGCTGCGCTTAGTAGCACTCCTAATCCGCCGTAAATTCCTAATAGCAATAGCACCAGTTCGGCTATAGCTTTTAAGGCGCAGGCCGCGATGAAGGTGTATTTGATGAGTGCTACCTCTTTTTCTTGAGGGTTTGAGGGTTGCTGGTCTTGAGTGTGCAGGTAGTCGTTTAAGTCCATGGTTGCTCCTTTAAAATTTAGCAAAAGTATATCTAAAAAACGAATAGGTAAAAATAAATTTCAAAATTTAACGGCTCGCCGGCGGATATGTCGTATAAAGCAGGCGCCGCACAAAGGCGGGTAAATTTAATTAGGTAAATTTTAAAATTTAGATCGGAATTTCGGCGCTGGCGCGGCGAGCAAATTTTAAGTGGGCTGTAAATTTAAAAAAGATGTGAGATAAAATTTCGCGCAGATCTGCAAATTTAAAATCCGCAAATCCGCGCAAACCGCTACAAGCGTGACTCGTAGCGACGTAGCGTGTAAAGACGTTTAAGCATCTTTTTGCGAGCTGAAATTTTTTGCTTTTTGCGGACTTCCGTCATCGGCTCAAAAAATCGTCTCGCGCGGACCTCGGTAACGACTAGGTTACGATCGGTCTGCTTCTTAAAGCGTCTGTAAGCTTCGTCAAATGATTCGTTCGGATATACCTTTACTCCAGGCACTTTCCTCACCGCCTTTCAAAAAAATAAATCGTAAGTTTAGCGAAAAATTCCTTAAATTTGCTTTTGAAGCGCTTTTTTATATTTCCACACGCTTTTGTTGTTGCGAGTATCTATCATCGAAAGCTCTAAAAGTAGGCTTTCGCTTGCTTGCGCGGTAGAATTTTTAGCTGCAGAATTTAAATTTTTTGATTTTTTAGATCCTGCCTTACCGTCGTTTGCCACAGCGGGGCTTTGCGGTAAAATTTTACCTACCAAGATGTAATCCGGCGCGTAGATCGAGCCGCTTTCTACGACGTGATAGCCACGGCTTACGCCATCGTTGCTAAATACGAGCTCATCTTTACTTGGAGCGTCTGTGACGACTGCTTTGCCTGAATGCAGCAGCGAAATTCTAATTTTTTTGCTCAAAAATTCCGCATCTACGCCGTGCGCGTTCGTCCCGTCTAGTGGCTCGATGCCGACGACGCTGAATCTACCGCCTTTTTTGCCGACTATGCGCTTCGAGAGTAGATCGGCGATGCTTTCGCCTGCAATGCGCTCCAGATATGCGTTTGGATATCCTGCGTGATCTATGCCTCCCGTAAGCGCCGAATTATCCGTGCTTTTAGAGCCTTTAAGCGCAGCACAGCCCGCTAAAAAGGCACACAGCAAGATCACGAAAAAACTTATTTTAAAATTTTTCATAGCATTTCCAAATTTTATAAAATAAACTCCGCGATTATAGCGAGATTTGGTTAAATTTCGTTTTTTATAAGCAAAATTTGTAACGGATATTCCGCTCGTTCCTTTAATTTTGAGTTAAAGATTCCTTGATATACTTTCTGTCAATTTATTCAGAAAATTCTCGGGGTGCTTATGAAAAAAATCATTAAAAGAGACGGAAGTTTTCAAGAATTTCAATCCTACAAAATAAAAGATGCTATCAAAAAGGCCTACAAAAGCGTCGGTACCGAGTTTGATGAAAAGGTCTTCGATAACGTAATGGGCGCGATCGTTTTCAAGGATAAGTTAAGCGTCGAAGATATCCAAGATCTCATCGAGAAAAAGCTCTTCGAAGCGGGCGATTTCGCCGTTTTGAAAAGCTTTATGATCTATCGCCATACGCACAAGATGCAGCGTGAGCATATTTTGGGGCTTGAGGAGGATACGACCTATATCAACTGCACCCAGACGGTCAATGAATATATCAGCAAGCAGGATTGGCGAATTTTGGCAAATTCCAATACCAGCTACTCAAACGCAGGCCTTATCAATAATACCGCCGGCAAGGTCATCGCAAACTACTGGCTAGATAAAATTTACTCTCGCGAGGAGGGCGCGGCGCACCGAAACGGAGACTATCATATCCACGATCTGGACTGCCTTACGGCGTATTGCGCGGGCTGGAGCTTGCGCGTGCTTCTAAACGAGGGCTTTAACGGCGTGCGCGGCAGGGTCGAGAGCAAGGCGCCGAAGCATTTCCGCGAAGCGCTGTATCAGATGGCAAATTTCCTTGGAATTTTACAAAGCGAATGGGCGGGCGCACAGGCGTTTAGCAGCTTTGATACGTATCTGGCGCCATACGTTTTCCGCGATAAATTAAGCGACGATGAGGTCAAAAAGGCGATCACTAGCTTCGTGTTTAACCTAAACGTTCCGGCGCGCTGGGGTCAGAGCCCATTTACCAACGTCACCATCGATATGACCTGCCCGGATGATCTAAAAACGCAGATTCCTACGCATAACAACGAGCATCTATTTAAAAATTTACGCGACGAGGAGCTTTTGGCTGAGGCTAAAAGGCGCGGCAAGGACTCGCTCGAGGCTTTGACTTACGGCGATTTCGAGCCCGAGATGAACCGCATCGTGATTGCGTTTTACGATGTTTTAACTACGGGCGATAAGTGCGGTCAGCCCTTTACCTTCCCGATTCCTACGGTAAATTTAACGGAGGAGTTTGATTGGGATACTCCTGCGGCCGATGCGGTTTTTTAAAACACCGCTAAGGTAGGCTC
>NZ_CALKTS010000061.1 GCF_937997595.1 uncultured Campylobacter sp.
TGCTCTATTAACGCCAAAAGCGATCTGTAGCAGCCGTGCACGTCGCCGATGATGTAGATATTTTGCATAATTTCTCCTTAAATTTTAACGCCCTCGCCTTTTAACGCGCGAGCTGTGATTGTAAGCGGCGACCAAGAATTTCAAGGCGAAATTCTGCACTAAATTTTAAAATTCCGCGCGCTAGGACTTGGGCGGATAAATCTGCTTTAAGACCTCGGCTACGACGATCATAAAAAGAACGATAAATATTAATGCGCTAAGCAATGAGGAATAAAACCTGGCAAGATGCAAATCTGAAACAATCAGCGCCACAATCATCATCCCTAAAAATGGCGATAGCATCCAAACCGCTGCTGTAGGCAAAAATAAATTTACGAAAAAATCCGTGAGCTTACCAAAATCCTTTAACTTTGCGGCAAGTATCGCGCAAATCCCGCAGGAAAATATCCACAAAAATAGGAAATATGCGAATTTTTTCTGCAGCCAATCTAGAGGGTCGTCATCCCAGACGCTAGATGTGTAAAAAAACGGTTCTATCACAAAATCGGCCAAACTCGAAACGCACATCAAGTAAAAACTCATCGAAAATGCGCAGGCTATAATTTTTAAAATAATCATCAAAGCTCCTAAAATTCTAAATTTAGGCGAAAAATTCCTCGATTAGCCTAGTCATTTCGCTCTCAGCGGCGACGTGGTTGATCTGCTCGCGAAAGCTTGCGGCATTTTCGCGTCCCTTGGAGTATTCGTGCAGATGCTTGCGAAATATCGCTACGCCGCGCACACCGTAATGACCGAGCATTTGAGCGAAATGATAGAGCACGACCTCCCTTTTTAGCGCGTCACTTGCCTGTTCGCCCGTTTTAATCTCGCGAAAGATCCACGGTCTGCCGATTACCGCGCGACCGATCATCAGCGCGTCTGCGCCGCTAAGGTCTCGCACCGCGGGTGCATTGGCGAAGTTTATGTCGCCGTTTGCGATCACCGGGATTTGCAGCGCGTATTTGGCTCTTGCGATCGCGCCGTAATCCACCGCCGCGCTGTATCCGCCCGCTCTGGTGCGGCCATGAATCGCGATAAAATCGGCTCCTGCGCTCTGTACGGCGCGCGCGATATTTTCGATATCCACGGCGCTAAAGCCTAGCCGCACCTTCGCACTCGTAAATTTTTTGTTCGAATACTTTTTGATCGTCCCAACCAGGCGCGATAGACGGGGCAGATCAAGCAGCAGCGCCGAGCCGGCGCCCTGTTTTACGACTTTGGGGACGGGACAGCCGCAGTTTAGATCGATGCCGTCGATGCCGTCAAATTTATTGATGAGCAAAACCGCCTTTTTTATGATTTCCACATCGCTGCCTGCGATCTGCACGAAAAATGGGGTTTCGGCTGCGTTTTTTTCGAGCATCTTTAGCGTCTTTTCGTCCTCAAAAACAAGGGCGTTTGCGCTTATCATCTCGCTTACGGTAGCGTCGCAGCCGAATTTTTTCACTACGCCCCGCAGCGGCGGATCCGAAAAGCCCGCCAAAGGCGCCAAAAATAAAGGGTCCCTTTTAAAAAAATCTTTCGTCATTTTAAATTTCTCATTTTGATTTCGTTTGAATTTAAACCTTTAAATTTAATACCACAGCGCTTGCAGCGGGTTTTGCCGCGAGCTTTAAAATTTTAAATTTCATAGGCTACGTATTCGCATTTAGGCACGAATTTTATTTTTAAGCTTAGCTAATTTGAGTGGTGGCAAAACGGCAGCAAGGATTATCACCGCTAAATTTTGTTTGCGCGGCGAACCTGGCAAGCAGCTTGCAAAACGCCGCACGGATTTTAAAATTTCAGCACTTTTATTCAGCTAGCAAGTCTTGCGCTTTATGTTTAAATTCTAAACTTCATAGCATAAATGCAAAACCCGTTTACACGCGCACTACGCAAGCAAATCTTTTAAATTTTACCGCTTACGCGCATTGATTTTTCGATAAATTTTGAAATTTAAAATTTGCGCGAGTTAGAATTTTACCCGCACTTTAAAATTTATCGCGCAGGCTGTGTTTAATAGACGCAAAGAGCTTAAAGGCAGCCTCTCTTACCCGCATAAAACGAACTCGTAAAATTACCGAGCTAAAATAACAGCGACGCAGGGACGTTTTTGCCGTTGTCGCGCAAAAATAGCAAAATTTTAAACTTTTCAAACTCGTCGCCGTCGGCAAGACTTAGCTGCTCTCTAAACTCGTCGATCATGCCAAGCTCATATAGCGCGTACAGATATGCCTCGGTCGCTTCTTGATTCTCGTTTTTGAGCCGCTCGAAAAAGGCTTTGTATTGCTCTGGAGCGAGATGATTTTTTAGCTTTTTGGCAAAGCCGATAAAATCCTGCTCGCTAAATTTTTCATTATTTACGAGATCGAAAAGCTCCTCGCTACTGATCTCAAAGCTCGTGTCATTTACCGCGCGATTCACTAAAATATTTACCTCGGCTATATCTTGAGGAATTTTATAGGCTTTGATCTTATCGTAGCTTCCTTTGGCAAGCGCTACGGCATAGGCTTTTTTAGTGATATTTTCGCTATAAACGCCTTTAGTTTTTAAAATTTCATACGCATACGCAGGCTCAGCGTCGAGGCGGTTGAGCTCGTTTTGCAAAAATAGTCCGTTATCTTTAGGAAGTTTATATTTTCGCAGATCCGCCACTTCGCCGTTTTTAACCTTCTCAATAACACCTATGACCTCTTTTAGATCCTCATTTTTGACATCTATGCCAGTGCTATCGTACCACGGAGATAAAATTTTAGTAAGCTCGCTTGGGTCTTTAAAATACTCGGTTTTAAAGTCTTTATTGGTATCAAGACCCAGCAAAACCTCTTTACTCATCGCATCGTACGCGCTTAGGTCCTTTGCGATCGCCCTTTTTGTGCGGTAAAAAGCAAAGCTATGAAAAACGATATGAAACATCGCCAAAATCATATATAAAATTAACGGCAGTACGATCCACACCGCCACAGGAAGCGTAAGCGTAAAACCGAAAAGCCCCAGTGTATAGCTACTGCTTTGCTGCGTAAAAACTAAAATCGCGACGATTGCGATATAGACGATCGAATATAAAAAGAATTGCTTGGTTTTCATAGCTAACTCCTATTTTGCTTTTCCGCCTGTTCCTTGCACGAAATGCACAATCTCGCCTCTGGATTTACCTTAAGACGCTCTAAGCTTATCTGCTCGCCGCAGCTCTCGCAAAGCCCATAAGTGCCGTTTTCGATACGTTTAAGCGCGCTTTCAATCTCTAAAAACGCCTTTTGTTGATTAACATTGAGCGAGTATTCGATGCTTAAATCCGTATTCATGCTCGCTACGTCAAAATCATCCGCAGCTTTATTTTCGCGCAATTCCGAAATTTCATTTACAGAGCTATTAATATTGGCGATGAGTTGCTCTCTTTTTTCTTCTAAAATTTTCTTGTAAAATTTCAACTCGTTTTTCTTCATTACTTCCCTTTATTTGTGATATGGATGGTTTGCGTTAATGCACAGCGCGCGAAAAATTTGCTCAAAGAGCAAAAGTTTAGCGATTTTATGCGCTAACGTAAGCCTGCTAAGACTGATTATTTTATCGGCTTTTGCCTTAAAATTTTCACTAAGCCCATAAGCGCCACCGATGAAAAACGACACGGCGCTTTTATCTTTTAGCATTCCGGCAAATTCCACGCTGTCTAGCTCCTGTCCGCGCTCATCCAAAGCTACGACGTATCCGCTAAGGCGCGGTAGATAAGCTTCATCATACGCCTTAAGCGCTAGCTCAGCAGATGTGCTTTGTGCGCGAGCGATATTAGCGTTAAAAAATATATCATCTCGCACCGTGGCAAATTTAGCCGCCATTTTTTTATAATCGCTTATCGCGCCTGCGAACTCGTCCGTGCCCTTTTGGATGGAATTTACCGTTATCCGCACTACTCTTCGCTTCCCTCTTCGTGCAGCGATTTGTCGCTAGTATCATCGATCTGCACGGCGTTTTTGCTAAGCACATTGATTATATCGCTTAGATACTGCCTCATCTCAGCTCTAGGCACGATCGCGTCGATTAGTCCATGCTCGAGCAGAAATTCCGATCTTTGAAAGCCCTCCGGCAGATCAGCTCCGATGGTTTGCTTGATAACGCGCTGTCCGGCAAAGCCGATGAGAGCGCCGGGCTCTGCGATGATGATATCTCCCAGCCACGCAAAGGACGCGCTCACGCCGCCCATCGTAGGATCGGTAAGAACGGAGATGAAAGGAATTTTATGCTCGGATAAAATTTTAAGCGCGGCGGAGGTTTTGCTCATCTGCATTAGCGAAAAGGTGCTTTCTTGCATCCTAGCACCACCACTTGCGCTTACGATTATTAGCGGCTCGTTTTTATCAAGGCTGCGTTTTACGGCGCGCACGATCTTTTCGCCCTCCACAGAACCCAGGCTTCCGCCCATGAAGTTAAAATCAAACACCACGAGCTGAATTTTTTGGCGACTTATAGCGCCCTCGCCTGCGATAACCGCGCTAAGCCTGCCCGTTTTTTCTTTGCTCTCGGCAATACGCTTTTTGTAGGATTTTTTATCGACGAATTTTAGCGGATCGACGGGCTGCAAATTTTGATCGTACTCCACGAAAGAGCCTTCGTCGCAGATCAGATCGATACGAGCTTGCGCGTCAAAACGAAGGTGATAGTTGCACTTCGGGCAAACGCTATGATTTTGCTCGACCTCTTTGCTATACATCAGTGCGCCGCATCCTGGGCACTTGATCCAATGCGTAGGAGCTTCGCTCGGCGCAGGTTGCGTCCTACGTATTTTTGAAAATAGATCTCCGAAATTCATATGATTTCCTTTAAATTCTATGAAATGAAACTTCTGATTATAACCTAAAATTCTTTATTTAAATTTATATGTGAATTTCGCTAAAATAGGAAAATGCAAGGATTTATATTAAAAACGACCAAAGTTAGGGATGAGGACTGCATCGTAGACGTGCTGAGCGAAAGTGCGCTCGTGCGTGCGTATCGCTTCTACGGCGCGCGCCATTCAAACATCATCCAGGGCTATAAAATCGACTTCGAACTCTCGCAAAATCAAAACTTCCTCCCTCGTCTTAGCGGCGTGATACATCTGGGATACGCGTGGCTCGGAAACCGCGAGAAGCTGCTATTTTGGCAGCAATTTATGCGGCTTTTACACGCGCATCTAAAAGATGCCGAGCATCTGGATAAATTCTATTACGAGCTGCTAAACCGAGCTGCTATGCGCTTCGGCAAACAAAATCCGCGTCGCATAATCGTAGAAAGCTACGCCGAAATTTTAAAATTTGAGGGGCGGTTGCACGACGAGCCGTATTGTTTTTTATGCGATGAGGAAATTTTAGAAAATATCGCGCTATGCCGCGGCTTTTTGCCTGCGCACGAGCTTTGCGCGCAAAGAGCGGGCTTTGCGCAAGATGAAATTTTAGAATTTTTACGAAGCAAAAAGACACTAAATTTAAACGACGAAACGGTAGAGAGGCTCTACGACATAACGCTTGAGGGGCTTTGATCTGTAGCGCGTTTGATGAAGACGTGAAATTTCAAAGCTTGGGCGCTAAATTTAAAATTTCGTAGAATTTCAAAATTTCATGAACAGGCGGTTTTATACTTTATCTGCCTTTTCTCGCGCAAAGCCAAACAATCGCATTGCGCGGGGTTTGCATTAAATTTTAACTGGACTAGCTAAAAAGCTTTTTCATCGCCTTAAAAAACATTGCGGTGAGCGGATTTGATTTGC
>NZ_CALKTS010000062.1 GCF_937997595.1 uncultured Campylobacter sp.
CTCGCATTGCTGTGGGCGTTTTTCGGCGCGCGAACGGCGTGGCTGATCGTCATCTGCGTTTTTGCGACAAATTTGGCCGTGCTCGCCCTGCTTAGCGCATTCGGCGTGAGCGTGAATATTTTTGCGATCTTTGCGCTGATCCTCTCAGGCGCCGTGGGGATAGACTATATGATCTTTGCAAACAACGACAAAATGGCGCTTAGCGATAAAATTTTCGGCATCACGCTAGCGTCTCTTACCAGCATAATCTCTTTTTTTACGCTCGCTTTCAGCTCCACCAAGGCCGTGGCGCTGTTTGGGCTCTGCGTCAGCCTCAATATCGCGCTAGCGGCGATCTTAGCGCAAGTTTTAGCGGCGAGCAAGAAAAGCTAATCAAGCGGTATCCAAAGAGCTGAAAGCACTGAATAGACGCTCTTTGCCCCGCTTGTAGATAAAATTTTACAAAAAGAGCACGCCGTAAATTTACGCAGCCGCCACGACTGAAAATTTAATCTAAAGCGCCGCAAGATAAAATTTAGTCTGCATATGCAAGATAAAATTTAACCGATTGGGGCGCGAGATAAAATTCTAGATGAAATTTCAGCCAAGCAAGTTATGAGCCAAAATTTAATGAGCAAGATTGCAGGATAAATTTTAAAGTGGGGTTTTGGCGCAGCGCCTTGCGGCGGTTATTAAATTTAAGCCAATGCAGTGCATTTTTAAATTTAAACCTTTGCGGTGCGTTATTAAATTTAAACCCTTGCGGCGCGTTATTAAATTTAAATTTGCGCGCCGCAGACCGCCCTACTCGCCGTTTTTCCCCGCTTTTATCATCTTTATAAATTCCTTTGCGAGCTTGGAGGGCTTTTTATACACGACCGAAAACGACACGTCCAAAAGCGGCTCATCCGCGACGTCAAAGAGCGTGATGTAGTCTTTCTGCGTCTCAAAAATGTACCGAGCGAAGCTAAAACTCACGCAAAGCCCCGCCGCGACCATCGCGTTAGCCACGTACAGATAGGAGGTGTCACAGAAAATTTGAGGCGTAAAGCCGGCGTTTTCAAATATCTTTTTGAAGTTCGATTCGCTTTTTAAAATTTTACTGCTAATTGCAAATTTATCGGATTTGAACTCGCTAAGTGCGATCTTGGGGTATTTCTCGGTAGAATTTATACTCGCTCGCGAAACGGCAGGATGAGAGGAGCAGACACTTAGAAGCAGCCTGCGCTTTTTTATGAACTCGCACTCAAGCCCCTCCGCAGAAAGCTCGCCGAAGTGCGCGGCATAGACGATATCAAGCTCGCCGCTTTTTAGCATCTCGATGAGCGCGGGTTCGGAGTGAGCGTGCACAACCCTGATGTCGGCTTTGGAAAACCTACTGTAAAACATCGCGATGATCTTTTCGATAAATTTAAAGCTGGTCGAGGTTGCGCCGATTACGAGCTTGCCCGTCTTGATCGACGAAAGCCCGCGGATTTCGTTATTTAGCTCCTTATTGAGCCTAAGCATATTTTTCGCTCTGGCGATGTAAATTTCGCCCGCATAGGTAAGCTCAAGGCCGTTTTTCCTATCAAAAATTTCGATCCCGAGCTCCTTTTCTAAAAGCATAATGCTCTTTGAAAGCGACGGTTGTGCAATTCCAAGCTCGCTCGCCGCTTTTGTAAAGCTTTTAAGCTCCGAAATTTTTACCGCAAATTCCATATGTCGCAGGCTCATTTTTTGCCCCTTCGGTTGAAATTTTATAGCCTTTAGCTATTAAATTATATACCAAATAACATTTGACTTACATAAAGATTTAATATAAAATTACGACATTAATCTTTAAGATTAAAAAATCTCTAAGTAAAGGGGCAAATATGCAGAGACGCGACATACTGAAAATGGGTATGGTAGGAGCCGGCGCACTTGCGCTTGGCGCTGTAAATGCGCAAGCAAGCGCAGTGGACGCAAAGGACATCAAATTTGACGAAGAGTGGGATGTAATCATCATCGGTAGCGGGTTTGCAGGACTTGCGGCGGGCTTAAAAGCAGCCGAGAAAGGCAACAAAGTCTTGATTCTAGAAAAGATGGGTCGTATCGGCGGAAACTCCGTCATCAACGGCGGCGGTATGAGCGTACCGATGAACCCGGTGCAGGAAAAAACGGGCGTTAAAGACAGCAAAGAGCTATTTATGAACGACTGCCTAAAGGCGGGCCTTGGCATCAACCACCCTGAGCTTTTAAGCACCCTAGCCGATCGCGGCTTGGACGCGTTTAAATTCCTCGTCGATAGCGGCGTGCAGTTTAAAATGGATCACTGCGCGCACTTCGGCGGACACAGCGTCGCGCGCTCGATGCTAACTACAAATGATAGCGGCTCTGGCTACATCCAGCCGATGCTTGAAAAATTTGAAGCGCTAAAAGATAAGGGCTGCGAGCTTCGCCGCCGCGCGAAATTTGACGATTTCGTAATGGACGGTGGTCGCGTAGCGGGCGTCGTGATCCGCGAGGAGTATAAATTTGATCCAAATCTTTACAGCGACGATCTTGAAAACACCAGCGGTACAAAAAAGACGCTCAAAGCCAAAAAAGGCGTAGTACTCGCAGCGGGCGGATTTTGCCGCGATAAAATTTTCCGCAAGCTTCAAGATCCGCGCATCCCTGATGATGTCGATAGCACAAATCACGCGGGAGCTACCGCGGGCGTGCTACTAAAAGCCTTTGAGATCGGCGCGTATCCGGTGCAGGTCGATTGGATCCAGTTCGGTCCGTGGGCGAGCCCCGATGAGAAGGGCTTTGGTACCGCTCCGATCCTAACTCAGCAAGGCACCTTTAAATACGGTATCGCCGTGGACGTTCGCAACGGCAAGCGCTTTATGAACGAGCTTGCAGACCGCAAGACCCGCGCGGACGCGGAGTTTAAAATTTTACGCGAGGATCCGAAAGCCTATCCGATAACCTTCGCCGATACCAAAATGGCGTTTAAAGACCTAAGCGAAGAGGTAATTTCCAAGGGTATGGCAAGCGGCAAACTAGTCGGCGAGTGCGCTACGCTAGACGATATCGCTAAAAAATATGGCGTACCTGCCGACGCGCTAAAAGAGACCGTCAAGAAATATAACGAAGGCGTAAAGGCTAAAAAAGACGAGTTTGGCAAGCAAGAAAGCGCGCTTAGCGAGATCAACGAAGCGGGACCTTTCTACGTCATCCGCCTCTCGCCGAAGCCTCACCATACAATGGGCGGCCTAAAGATCAATACCAAAGCCGAGGTCTTATCATCTAAAACCAATAAGCCGATCCCAGGCCTTTGGGCTGCAGGCGAGATCACCGGCGGAACTCACGGCGCGAGCCGCTTAGGCACCGTAGCGATCACAGACTGCATAGTTTTCGGAATGATCGCGGGCGAGCAGATCGCCTAATTTGGCCTGGGCGCAAGCTCTTTAAAGCCTTGCAGGCTAGCTTTCGCGGGCCGGCAGGGCAGTTTTCTAAAAGGTTGCAAATGAAAAATTTCAGTTTTACGGCATTGATTCTGTGCTGTTTCATCGCGACTTTGTTCGGCGCGCCGTCTGCTAACGACGCCAACGCCACGAACATAGTCGTTTCAGATGAGCTTCGGGCAAAATACAAAATCAAACCTCATCACGAGCATTTGTCGTTTGATTGCGTCGATTGCCACATAAATCAAGGAAGCGATCCGTCTAAATTTAAAAGCATCGGCGACAAGGGCTGTATCAGCTGTCACGGCGACAAAAAGCAGCTTGCTTTGAGGCTTAAATTTATGGATACGCTCAAGGCTAATCCGCATAACTCCGTCCACGACGGTCCTACGCTGTACTGCGACGAATGCCACAACGAGCACAAGGCATCTACGAATATGTGTACCGAATGCCACGAGCACGAAGTGCCGCAATGGATGGGGGTGACACCATGAGAATTTCTAAAAAATTACTAGCGCTTATCATCTTAATAAGCGGCATTATAGGGTTTTTCGTCGTCGTGCCGGTGCATTACGCGCTTGAAAAAACTAGCACCGATAAATTTTGCGACGTCTGCCACGAGATGGATCCGATGGTGATCGCCTATCAAGACGACGTCCACTCGGGCAAGGGCAAAACGGGCATCAAAGCCAAATGCGTCGACTGCCACCTACCGCACGACAATATCGTAAAATACGTCTATCAAAAGGCCAAAAACGGCGTGTTGGAGGGCTACTCGCACTTCTTCGACGAGCCTGAAAAATTTGATTGGAACAAAAGGCGCGAAAACCGCGAGCACTATGTGTTTGACAACGGCTGCACGAGCTGCCACGCTACCGTGATCGACAGCAAAATCACCTCCGAGCAGGCGCAGCGCATGCACGCGCACTACAAAAAGCTCCTAGGCACCGAGCGCGAGCTTAAATGCGCGAGCTGCCACGTAAGCGCGGGCCACAGCATCGGGCTTCGCAACTACCTAGAGTACTGGCGACCGACATATAAAATTTACGAAAAGAAGATGATGGAGGAAAAGATCAAAGCAAAGAAGGGATTTTTCGGCGACGAGTATAAACCGAGCGCCGAAGAGCAGGCCTTTATGGACGCTTCTAGCGCGAAGAAATAACGCCGCTTGAAATCCTAGAATTTCTAAATTTTAAAATTCCGCCGAGGTTTAGCTGAGACCTTGACGGGATTTTTGAAATTTTGGCGAGGTTTTTGTAAAATTTTTATTAAATTTTATCGACTTTTAGATTTAAAATTTATCCGAATTCTCGATTTAAAATTTCATCTATCAGACTATATTAAACCAACCGCCCGCAACTTAAGTTTATACGCTTCTTACTCGCCAGGTCGTAAACGAAAAGTATCCACAAAAACCCTTACAATTGCATCTCTATGAGCCTTACTATAGTACTAACTTAAAATTTCATACTCACGTTATGAGAGCATAAGGCTAGCATAAATTATCGAGGGTATAATCGAATTAAAATTTTAGGAGGAAGCGATGGCTTTTGTTGCGGAATATATTTCTAAAGAGGACTTGAAGAAATATGATATTATAAACATTATAAATACATGCTGCCGCAAATATAATGAAGAAGAATATTCGGATTATTTAATTGATCAACTCTACTGGGTGATTGATAGGCAAAGAGACATTTGGCTAATATCCGTCGTTAATTTGCATTTGCCAGATCATAGAGATGGATGGAGCGGGGAACGGATCTGGGTTTTACACTATGATGATCAAGATATTGAGCTTGATTTAAGAGATATAAACAATAAAAATACTAGCACGAAAATTACGGACAACCCTTTTAAAATCTTATATGAATTAAAGTCTATAAAAACCCATACTTATGGTATATCAAGGGATGAAATAGTTAAAATTTTAAAAGACGCATTAGAAGAGTATAGAGGCGGTGCAAGTTTAAATAAATTTGTCCCGAAAGAAAATATTCAAGTAACTTTCGTATCAAAAGATTTAAAACGCTAGAAAGGTATATTTCTTGTAATTGTAAGGAAATCTCTAAAATTTTTATAAATTTAAAATTCCTATAAAGCGCGCAGAACAAAATCCTCGTCAAAATTTCAACGCCCAAGCTTTATTTAAATTTCGGTATGTCAAAGCTCTACGGCAAAATTTTAGATAAATTTCACCTCCGTTTCATTTAAAATTCAAGAGCATGTTTAAATTTAAGGAGTTTGGATGAAACATTTATCAAGCGCGAGCTCGCTTGATAATGCAGATGAGAAAGAGTAAATTTTTCGGGTTTAAACGCCCTTTTTTGCGTCATATATGAGGCAGAATAATACGGATAAGAAAGAGCGGAAAACTCCGCTCTTTAAAGCTTTAGTTGCCGCTTAGATCAAATTTATACGCAGCCTGCAACCATATCTCGTTCTCGTCGAACTTTCTATTTACGCCGCTAGCGTAGTGGTCGCTTCTCTCAAGCGCAGTGTAGGTTACGCCCAAGCTTAGCCCCTTAACGGCCTTAGGAGCGTAGTTTGCCGTTACCGCCCAGCCCTCTACGTCCATGCTGGTGCCGACCCTTTGACCCGCAGCCCCGCTAGCATTGATATTATTCGTGCCGCTTACTCTGTCTTGATCGCCTTTTACGTAGTGTAGCGCGGTTTTGAAGCCGTCCAAGCCGATAGCGCCGAAGTCGTAATCAAGCACGATCTTGTGCGTATCCATACCCGCATACCCTGTGAAGACGAACGGCCCTCTAATAGGCAGCGCGGTGTATGATCCCGGGCCGTTGCCGACGCCTAAAATAACGGTATCGTCGTCGCTAACGGTCGTATAGGCATACGATAGGCCGAATCCGAAAAACTCGCTAACCGAGACTCTTGCGCCGAACATATCGCCGTCAAGCCTTCTTGGCTCCAGCCCTCCGTCTACGCGCGAGCCTTTGTAGTTAAGATCAAATCCTAGCTTTAAAATCTCGCCTACGGGCACTTTTACATTTGCCTCGGCAAGATACAAGCTAACGTCGCCGTCTTTTAATGCGTTAGCGGGTTTTACGTCCGTTACCGCTGCGTAAGCGCCGGTTAAAGTAGTATAAGGCAGGGATTTGTTTTGAACGTATGCGGAGAAGATATTTTCAAATTTTACGGCGATAGGACCCGTCATATTACCCAGAATCACTCTATCTTTAAACAAAGGAGCCTTTCCTTCGCCTGCAGGAGCGCCCATAGCGGTTTTACTCCTTCCTTGGAATTTATAAAACCATCCGCCCCACAAGGTAGTATCGGGGATATCTTTATTAGATATCGCTACGCCCTCGAAAGCCTCTTTAAACGCCCTCGTATAGTTGCCAGCAACGAGCGGAGTAACGACATATTGTCTACCCGCCTTTATATCGGTATTTCCTATGCCGTATCCTAGGTATAATTCCGATAATACCGCACCTTTAGTATACCACTCCTTATCGTAGGCGATCTTATTGCTTGAGCCTACGTGATACGGCATCAACCAGCCCTGTCCGGTAAGCCCTATTCTAAAGCCGTAAAGAGGATCAGTAACGTATCCGAGCTCAAGACCCACGCCGAATGCCTCATAGTCGTTATCGCCCGTAGCGGCTTCGCCTCTATTGTCTACGGTTTTATTGGCATAAGTTGTCTTTACCGTTCCGCCAAGCTTACCGTTAGTAATCGCATCGGCTACGCTATCCGCCGCGCTTAGCGAGGATGCCGCACATGCGCAAACCGCCGCAGCTAAACTTAGTTTGATGAGTTTCATTCGAAATCTCCTTTCATAAAGATTTACAAATATTTATAAAATGAATTATATCAAACAATCTCGCTGTTTGCGATAAAAAAGGGGGAAATTTAAAATAAAATTACGCAACTTTGTAAAGATTAAATTAATGAATAGTGAAATTTATCGCCCGATTTATGATTTTATGATTTGACGAATATTTTCGGCTCGCGCTCCAACCTCGACTCGCGAATAAAAGCGATCAAAACCTCAAAATTTTCAAAACGCCAAACCGAGCCGCCAAATAAAATTTTTACCGAAATCAAAGGGTGAAATTTCGCCGTTTTTAAATTTTAAAATTTAGAAAGCGCGGCGAAGCTTGCCCGTCGAAATTTCTCTTTAAATTTAGAGCGCGGCTCCATAGATTTATACAGCCTATGCAGCCGCGCGGAATTTAGATAACGGATAGAAGCCCCAAATTTAGATAATTTACAGAGCCTTTGCGATCAGCTCGTTTACGTTTTTGATAAACTCGCTCGGATTTTCCAGCTCCTGCCCCTCGCTAAGGCGCGCCAGATCGTAGATTATCTCGGCTACTTGCGGTAGCATCAGTTTATCGGCCTGCAGCTTTTTGATGATCTCGTGATCTGCGTTGATCTCCAAAATCGGCTTTATTGGCGGCAGATTGCGGCCTCCCATCTGCTTAAGTAGCTGCTGCGTCGCAAAATCGGGATCGTTCTCGTCAAAAACAAGGCAGGAAAGCGAGCCGCTTAGGCGCGATGAAATTTTAACGTCCTTGACGCGTTCGCCTAAAATTTCTTTGATCTTTGCGGCGATCTCTTTGGCTTGCGGCGTCACGGCGTCGTCGCTCGCAGCCTCCTGTTTGATCGAGGTCGCGTTTTTAACCGGCGTCTTATCAAACTCAAAAATGCCAGGCATCACGATCGTATCGATC
>NZ_CALKTS010000063.1 GCF_937997595.1 uncultured Campylobacter sp.
AATCGGATGCTCACTGGCTCATAAGCTTCGAAGAATTTAAAAAAGCGCTGGAGCCTTACACGCTAGATTTCGTAGCGCCTTTAGCTAAGGGTGACGAAAGTGAGGATTTAGAGGCGTTTAAGACCAAGCTAAAGCAGCTGGCAGATTATTACATCGAAAAGGACCGCAAAGTAGTAAGCTTTTGGACGATGGGCTTTAATCAGCACTCAAGAGGAACCTGGGTCAATGAGCAAAGCTACATGGTACATTTCCTTCTAGGCAAGCAAGCCAAACCTGGTTGCGGAGCGTTTTCGCTTACCGGTCAGCCTAGCGCTTGCGGCACAGCTAGAGAGGTGGGCACGTTTTCTCACCGCCTACCTGCCGATATGGTCGTGGCAAATCCGGCACACAGAAAGGTTTCCGAAAAAATTTGGAAGCTTCCCGAGGGCACGATAAACCCAAAACCGGGCGCACATTATGTACAGGCTCTGCGCAATCTCGAAGATGGCAAGATAAAATGGATATGGGTGCAGGTAAATAACCCATGGCAGCAGATCGCCAACGCAAACCACTGGATAGCCGCGGCGCGCGAGATGGATAACTTCATCGTAGTAAGCGATCCATATCCGGGACTGAGTGCGAAGGTAGCCGATCTAATCCTACCGACCGCGATGATCTACGAAAAATGGGGCGCATACGGCAATGCCGAGCGTAGAACTCAGTGGTGGAGACAGCAGGTTCTTCCTGTGGGCGACGCGATGAGCGATACATGGCAGATGCTAGAGTTTTCCAAGCGCTTCAAACTCAAGGATTTCTGGGGCGAAGTTAAAGTAAATGATAAGCTTACGCTTCCAAACGTATTGGATAAAATTTCAGAATTCGGCTATACACCAGAGACTACACTATTTGAAGTGCTCTTTGCAAACAAAGACGCTCAGGCTTTCGCTGCAAAAGATCCGATTATGGCAAGCTTCGATAACTCCGAAGTAAACGGCGACTCTCGTGGCGTAATCGGCAGCGACGGCAAAGAATTTAAAGGCTACGGCTTTTTTATCCAAAAATATCTTTGGGAGGAGTACCGAAAATTCGGCACCGGTCACGGACACGACCTAGCCGATTTCGATACCTATCACCGAGTGCGCGGTCTTAGGTGGCCGGTCGTAGACGGCAAAGAAACGCTTTGGCGCTTTAACGCCCAATACGATCCTTATGCTAAAAAAGCGGCTCCGGATAGCGACTTTGCCTTCTACGGTAATGCAAAGGCAGCGCTGCCTAGCGGCGATCTGAAATCCGCTACTTCGGGCGAAGAGAAAACAAGCCTTGCCAATAAAGCTAAAATTTTCTTCCGTCCGTATATGGATCCTGTAGAAGTGCCAAGCGAGGAATATCCTTTCTGGTTATGTACGGGTCGCGTGCTGGAGCACTGGCATACGGGCACTATGACTATGCGCGTGCCGGAGCTTTATCGCGCGGTGCCTGAGGCAAGATGCTATATGAACGAGCTAGACGGCGCCAAAATCGGCGTGCAACAAAACGAAATCGTCTGGATCGAGTCGCGCCGCGGCAAAGTCAAAGCGCGCGTGGACTTTCACGGACGTAACATTCCGCCGAAGGGACTTATTTTCGTGCCGTTTTTTGACGAGAAGGTTTATATCAACCGCGTCACGCTCGATCATACTTGTCCGCTTTCAAAAGAAACCGACTACAAAAAATGCGCGGTTAAAATTTACAAGGCGTAAATTATGGATAGGCGTGAGGTCTTAGGCATTCTTTCTTTAGCTGCGGGCGTAGGCGTTATGGGGCTCGGAGTCGCAAACTCTAGCGAGCACGCCAAACTCCGCCCGCCCGCAGCTATAGGCGAGAAAGAATTTCTTAGCAAATGCCTAAGGTGCGGGCTTTGTGTCGAGGCATGTCCATTTGATACGCTTAAGCTTGCGAGCTTTTGCGATCACGCTATTGCAAACGGCACGCCGTTTTTTATCCCGCGCGAAATTCCGTGCTATATGTGCGACGACATACCCTGCGTCGCAGCCTGTCCTAGCAACGCGCTAGATAAAAATTTAGTGAGCGAAAACTCTAAGCTAAATGTGCGTCTATCCAAAATGGGCGTTGCGGTCATAGATACCGAGCATTGCATCGCTTATGCAGGTATCCAATGCGACGCGTGCGTGCGAAGCTGCCCCGTGATGGATAAGGCACTTAGGATCGATTACCGTCACAACAACCGCACCGAAAAGCACGCCCTACTCGTGCCCGTCGTAGATAGCGACTACTGCACGGGTTGCGGTAAGTGCGAGCATGCCTGCGTCACGAAAAAGGCGGCTATCAGCGTCGTGGAGCGCGAGCGCGTCATAGGAATTTCCAGCGATAACTACGTCAAAGGCTGGATCAAGGGCGACGACGCGAAGCTAAAGGACGCAGACACCAAAATCAAGCTCGATCCGCAAAAGAGTAAGGATTACTTAAACGAGGACGATCTAATGGAGGGGGCTAGGCAATGAAATACACTATTTTAAGGCGTTTGAGCCAAATTTCTATTCTAGTCCTTTTTATTTTAGGAAATAATTTCGCCTTCAAAGCCGCGAGTGAAAACGGAATTTTATCAGGAATTCTAAAGGGCAATCTAAGCTCGTCGAAACTTTTCGGCACGATTAATCTAAGCGATCCGTTTGCGACGGCGCAGATGCTGTTAGCTAGCTTTTCTTTAGGCGCTACGGCGGTTATCGGAGCGCTTATCGTAGGAGCATTTTATGCGCTTATAGCGCCGCGAGTATATTGCTCATGGGTCTGTCCGATAAATTTGCTGACCGATCTTGCCGCCTGGCTTCGTAAAAGACTCGGCATAACGACTAAGATCGTTAGCGTAAACCGCAAGGCTCGCTACGTCTTAGCAGCGCTAGCGCTCATTTGCAGCGGAGCTTTCGGCTTTGCGGCGTTTGAGAGCGTAAGCTTTATCTCGCTTTTCGCGCGCGCCGTCATATCGCTGAGTGCCAGTGCATTTGCAATCGCGCTACTGATCGTAGTTTTTGAAATTTTCGCAGGCGATCGCACGATCTGTTCGCGGCTATGCCCGCTCGGCGGATTTTGGGCGGCGCTTAGCTATTTTAGCATCATTCGCATTCGCCACGAGGTTGATAAATGCACGATGTGCGGCAAATGCAAAATGGTCTGCCCCGAAGTTCAGGTGCTTAAGATGGTCGGGCGCGAAAACGGGCGCGTTAGCAGCGAGTGTATCAGCTGCGGACGCTGCATCGACGTATGCGACGACGATGCGTTAAATTTTAGTATATTAGGAGTAAAAAAATGAAAAAAATGGTTTTAGGCTTGGCTCTTGCATGCTGTGTGGCACTCTTTGCCGCGGACAAGACAGCTTCTATAGATGCCGACAGCTTGGGCTTTATAAAAAGCGTGGACGAATCGGTGCAAAATAAAAATTCCCTGCCCGATTTCAAATATAGCGAGGATGCTCCGGGCGCCGCTTCGAAGATCGAGCGCAGCTTCGAAAACGCTCCACCGCTTATACCGCACAGCTTAGAAGGGCTTGTACCGATCACAAAGGATAACAATATGTGCGTAACCTGCCATATGCCCGATGTCGCTAAGGATGTAGGCTCTACGCCGATTCCAAAAAGCCACTTGGTGGACTTTCGCACAGGCACGGATCTAAACGGCACGCTAGCCGAGCAGAGATTCAACTGCACTCAATGCCACGTACCGCAAGCCCAAACCAATCCACTAGTGAAAAATAATTTCAAAGCCGATTTTAGCAGGTTTAGCGACGCAAATTCCACTTCTAATCTCATAGATACGCTAAATCAAGGCGCCGAGGTTGAGTAGGAGCGCGCGATGAAATTTTTACCACCGCTGCTACTTTGCGCCTGCTTCATCTATGCCGGTAGCGGCGTTGCAATACCTAGTGGCGCTGTGGGTATAGATGCGCCTGCAAAGATCAAACACGCTAGATTCATACTAGAGCTTGACGCAAATGTCGCGGTGCTAAAAAATCTAGACGGCGAAATTTACGCAGGGCTCGACGACGGCAAGCTCTATAAAATCACCATTAGCTCCGCGGAGAATTCCGCGCGCAATTCCGCCGCTGGACAAAATTTCGCAGATCGAAATTCCGCGGCAAACGCAAGCATAAATTCCGATGCTGCGCAGGATTTTAATGCGAAAGTAAGCGTAAATTCCGCAGCGGCAAATTCCACGGCGCAAAATTCTGCCGAAAATTCTACGGCATTAAATTCCGCCTCTAATTCCGCCTCGAGCGCAATATCCAAAACGCTAATTTTCGCCCTGCCCTCGTCCAAAAATTACCTAGACGAGCCGATGGGCGCCACCATATTCGACGTCGATAAACTAGGCAAGAAGTACGCATTTTTGTATAACGGCGACGCGTTTGAAAAGATGCTGGGTGTGTTTGCATGCGGCAAGATCACGCACTACAAATTGCCAATTACAGGGATTAAAAACGTCTATTTCTACGACGAAAATACCGTGATTTTGCTAGGTCTTGGTAGCGAAATTTTATACTTCGATCTACCTAGCGGCAAGGTAAGCTTTGAGCAAAAGCTCACCATCGCGTCTTTGGGCGGCAGCGCCTACGACCGCGCTAGCGGGATGTTGCTAGTCTCGTGCGAAGGCGGCATCGTGTTTTATTTCGACGCGAAAGCGAAAAAACTTATGAGCCAAAAGTCCCTGCACAAGGACGGGATCTACTCCGTGGCGCTACTTGGCGATCGCATGATGAGCGGCTCGAACGACAAAGAAAAATCGTGCTACTACGAAAACGGCGATTTCGCTAAATTTTATAACGCCCATTTTGCAGTTTTTGCTGTGGCGCTAAGCCCCGAGCTGGGTGCTTTTACCGTTGGTAACGGCGTACGCGTAATCGATAAAGCAGGCGAGATCGTCCGCAGCATCAAGCTGGACAACGACATCATCAACTATCTGCTTTTCGCAGGAGAGTATCTCGTGGGCTCTGGGTACAATAGATATATCTACTTTTGGGAGTTAAAATGAATATTTCAAGCGTCGTAATCTATCTAGGCGCAGATATCGATATAGCGGCGTTTCGCAAGGAGCTGCAAAGCATCGGCGGCTGCGAGTTCGTAGCGTGCGAGAACGGCAAGGCGGTCGCCACGATTAGCGTGGAGAGCTTCGATGACGAGATCGCCGCATTTCGCGCGATAGAGGCTATAAAGGGCGTAAGCGAGGCGATGATGATCTATTCTTACTCCGATCTGGACGCAGACATCACCGCGGCAAACTCCGACAACGGCGAGCAGATAATGCGCGAGCTGGACGAAAAAGACCCGAGCCAGATCAAATACGGCGGCAAAGTGCGAGTCTAAACCGCCGCCGTAAATTTTAAAATTTTACCGCCAAATGTAAATTTTAAAATTTCAAATTTAACTACCAAATTTAACTATATAATTTTAACTGCGCAAACAAGCTTGGAATTTTTACAGCAAGTCGTTTGCTGCAAGCACTGCGGATTATGGGCTCGTTAAGCTTGCATTGGATAATATAGCGCAATCTGCCCGAAGGAGTAAGCTTGCGCCTGAAATACCTTTGTATTATAGTTTTTCTGATCTGGCTTTGCATATTTATCGCCTTGCTGCCCACATATAGAATTTCAGCTATCTTAGAAGCGCTTGATTTTAGCGATAAAAATCTAACGCAAAGAGAGATCGTAGAGTTAAATTTAAAAGATTACCTAAAAAAGCTTCACTATTTAGATAATTATCCGCAAATAGATTTCGGCAAGATGGCGGATATTCACTTAGACAAAAACGGCTATGAGAGAGTAAGATTTTCATGGTGTAACGGCGATAAATATCCCGATGATAGATGCGAATTTTGGAAGCTGGATAAAAGGCTAAATTTTGATTATCTAATGGATCTGGGTTCTAAAATTTGCAAAAACGGCGAACCTATACAAAACGCCGAAGAGATTGTAGAAAACGACGAGGTTTTAAAGCTACGCCTCTTTTATCCTTGGGAGCAGGAGCATTTGATTGACGAAGATGGAAATTTTATAGAGAATTTTATATATACGGGGTTCGGACTAGGCGCGCCGTATCCAGACGGTCTTTTTAAGGTTTTCGAGGGTTTTTTGTTTGTAAATAAAGATAATTTTGAATTGCCGATATATCCTGAAACTAAAAACAAAAAATTCGATATAATTCGTCCTATTAACGACTGTTACTATTCACTTTTGTATTCCTTTGTCGAAAGCCAGATAGATAACAGCATAAGTCTAAATTCCTTTTGCGGTATACATGGGCGCTTTGCACTAAAAAAGCAGCTGTGGAAGGACGAGCCTATAGATTGTGACAGAGAATATACTTTTTCTTTTATACCGGTTTACAACAAAATTCCCAAATTAACGAAAGATGCAATATTTAAAGATCACAACTATTATCATAAACCCGGCATAGATATACTTTTCAATCAATACCAAAATTTAAAAAATCAAAAGAATAAGATAAATTTTAACTCGCAAGGAGAAGGCGACGAAAGTGGGTATTGAGTTGCTGGGCATTGCTTGCTAGAGCTGAAGTTAAAATTCTTTCTTTTACTATCGACTACTTTAAATTTAAACTCTAATCCATAAAATTTCGCCACGCCGCGCGGTGTAGCTTAAAAATACTGCGCCGCCGCATGACGCGACCCAAAATAATCTCGCCGATACTCGCGATCTTTGCTCTAAAATTCGTCAAAGAGCGCGAGCAGCAGCTGAAATTAAAATTCGCCTTTAAATTTAAAAGCTTTGTGCCCGCGCAAGAGCGCGAACGGACAAAAAGCCGCAAGGGCGCAAGAGCCGCAAGGGCGTGCTGGGCATTGCGTTTTACGGGCAGCATTTTCATAAATTTAAAAGCACCCAGCGACGCAAGCCCTACTCGAATTCTATCTTTTTTAGATAATCGTATAAATTTAGCACAGCGATAAATAGCGTTAAAATCGCGGGCCCCAAGATCACGCCCCAGAACCCAAACGTGCTGATGCCCGAAAGCATCGAGAAGAAGATCAGCATCTCGTTGATGTTTGCGGGGTTTTCGACCAGGCGCGAGTTGATAAATTTGATCACGAGCGGCTTTACGAAGCTGTCTGCGAGCGTCGAGATCAGTATCACGCAATACGCCATTATCACGATCGCGCCCGAGGTGCTGCCCCCCGCTAGCACGTATAGCGCGGTGGGCACATAGATGAGCGCGCCGCCGACTGCGGGGATGAGCGAGCAGAAGGCGAAAAGCACCCCCATCAGCAGCGCGTCAAAGCCGAAGATCCCCGCGATGATCGAAAACAAAAAGCCCTGCAATACGGCGTTGAAGATGGTCGAGTAAAACACGACGCTCATCGTATTTGCCGTCTCGGAAAAGATATAATCGATCTGCGCGGGCTCGACGGGTAGAATTTTTTTGAAAAAGCGCTTAAAGCTCTCGCCGTAGAGGTATGCAAAAAAGCAAAACACGACGATAAGCACCATATCGACGATAAATTTCGCGCTGGACTTTCCGACGACCGAGAGATAGGAGATGATCTGCTTCGCTAGGCCCGCGACGTCTAGGTTTGCCAAAAACGAGTGAAACTGCGTATCAAATTTTTCAAAAGGCCCGGGCAGCTTGATGTTTAGGCTCTGAACATAGCTAAGTGCATCGTTTAGGCGCGCCATATCGAAGCTCGCGGCGTTTTTGGCGATCTCGATCACTGCGTAGATGAAGGGTACGAAAAAAAGCGCGCAGAGCAAAAACAGGCTAAGCACCGAGGCTAGCGTGCGCCTGCCGCGGCACAGCTTCGTTACTTTAGCGTGCAGACCCGAGGTCGCCACCGCCATCAGCACGCCGATTGCGATCACCATCAAAAACGGCGAAAACAGATAGATCACACAGCAAAACATCAGCAAGGTTGCGCCGATAAAAAATATCTTGCTCGTCTTTGCGCGCCCGCTAGCCTTGGCAAGGCCCGCTTTCATACCCGCAGCGGCTCCCGAAGCGGCGGCGTCGCCTAACGCGGAAGCATTAGCCGAGAAGGTTTCGTTAGCTTCGGCGGCGTCGCCTAACGCGGAAGCACCAGCAGACGAGGCTTTGTCGGTTTCGATCCGGTTTTTGCTTTGATTTTCGGCGGCGGTTTTAGTCCTGCCTTCCGCGGCGTCTAGCGCAGCTGCGCCTGATTTATCGGCGCTGGTATTTGCTCTGGCGGCTTTGCCCGTTTCGGCTATGCTTTCGCTTTGATTTTCGGCGCCGATTTCGGCTCTATTTTCAGTAGCGGTTTTGGTTTTGTTTTTGACAGTCGCTTTGGCTTCGGCGGCGGCTTCGATTTTACCCTCAGCGTTATTTACGGTCTGATTTTCGGTGAAATTTTGCGCCTCGCTTTTGGCGTTATTTTGGGCTATATTTTCAGCCAGGTTTTCATTGCGGCTTGCGGCGTTATCTTTCGGCGTCGGCAAATTTTATCCTTTTGAAATTTGATGAGCTATTTTATAAATTTTTTTATCAGATTTCGATTAAATTTTGAAATTTAATAGAATTTACGAGCGGCGTTCTCACACGTTTTTCACATACGGCGCGCGACGACACAGCGGATATGTTTATTGAAATTTCGGAGTAAAATTTAAAAGACTAAAGGCGGCGGACTAGCGACAAAGTGTACGCCCAGCACCCGCCTAGCAAATAACCCATAAGCGGCACGGGACGTAAGCACACCGCGAGGGCGCCCGCAAAGCCCGTCTAAATTTAAACTAAAGGGAAAGCGACCGATAAAATAATATTTTAAGCGCCCGCAAAGCCCGATTAAATTTTAAATCCGCAGATCACTCCTCAAACAGATTTCTCTCCGCGGTCTTTAGCACGCGACCGAGCGCCTCGCGCGCCTTATCGGTTGCGATGCGGCCTTTGGCGGTCTTTTCGATGTAGCCGTTGGCGAGCAGATAGGGCTCGATTACGTCCTCGATCGTGCCCTCATCCTCGCTAAGCGCCGCCGCGATCGTGCTAAGCCCCAAGGCACGGCGCTTGGCGTCAAATAAAATTTCCAAATATTTTATATCCATCTCGTCAAAGCCCTGCTCGTCCACGCCCAGCGCCTCAAGCCCTTCGCGCGCACGATCGTGCGAGATAGCGCCCTCATCGCGCACCTCAGCAAAATCGCGTATGCGTCGCAGTAGCCGTAGCGCGATACGCGGAGTACCGCGGGAGCGGCGCGCGATCTCGGCGCTCGCGTCGCTTGCACTTTCCTTCCCGAGTTTAACAGAAGCGATCTGCACTATCCGCGCAAGCTCGGCGTGCGTGTAAAACTGCAAGCGAAACTGCATGCCGAAGCGATCCCGCAGCGGCGCCGAGATCATGCCCGCGCGCGTCGTGGCGCCGATGAGCGTAAAGTGTGGAATGTCGATCTTGATGGTCTGCGCGGCGGGACCCGAGCCGATGATGATGTCGAGGCGGAAGTCCTCCATCGCCGAATACAGCACCTCCTCGATCGCGGGGCTTAGGCGGTGGATCTCGTCGATGAAAAGCACGTCGCCGCTTTGCAGGTTCGTTAAAATCGCCGCCAGATCGCCCGCCTTTTCGATCATCGGCGCGGCGGTGACCTTGATAGCGGCGCCCATCTGAGCGGCGATGATGTGCGCTAGCGTAGTTTTGCCAAGCCCCGGCGGCCCGTAAAAAAGCACGTGATCAAGCACGTCGGCGCGCTTTTTCGCCGCGGCGATCGCGATGGCGAGGTTTGATTTGATCTTCTCCTGCCCCACGTAATCCTCGAAGCTCGACGGGCGCAGCGAGCTCTCCACGCTCTCATCGAGCTGCATCTTTTCGATCTCTACAATTCTGTCCATAATCTCTCTTTAATCGTTTTTAAAATTTTAGCAAGTGTAGCGAAAAATGGCTAAATTTTGACAATTTTTAAGGGACGGATCTTTGCGGGCGGAATAAAATTTACCGCGCGGAATTTTACGGTACGCGCTTAGCGCTGAGGCTAAAAAACAAAGCACCCGTCGCGAAAGACCGGGGAATTTTAACGCGACGGGTTTAAGACTACGCTCATGCCGCTGCGCCCGCTATGCCTTGGTGCGGAATTTTATTGTGACGGCTCCTAAACAGCGCGCGGGTCGCTAACTGCGCTAAATTTTACGGCGCGGAATTTAGCCATTTGAAAAATACGCACGCAGTTTTGCGACGTGAAATTTGGCGCTGGAATTTTACGATATTAAATTCGGCGCCTGGAATTTTGCAGCGAAATTTTGCCTCGTAAAATTTTAATGCGGATCTTATTTTTGCGGCAGTGAGGGTTAAAATCTGCACTTCAAGCTTAGCGGTACGCAGCCGGCTAGAATTCTATCTAACGAAGTCGGTTAAAATTTCGCAATGAATTCTACGTAAAATCCTATGCAAAATTTTGCCTTACGCGCTTGCGCAGCTAAGTAAAATTTCGCGCAGGATTTGTATCTCGCAGTCGCGCAGAACTCGGAGCAGAAAGCCTTGGGCTTAAAATTTTACGCTGAGCTTAGCGATAGCTTACGCGACGATTAGCGGCGGACGTGCAGTTAAGTTCGCTCCCGTGGCAAAATTTAACGACAAACCGCGCGATTAAATTTTGTTTGCGCGATGGAATTTAGCGCCGAACGACGGTTAAATTTAGCCGCACAGCCTCGCGACGCCTTATCGATCGCGCCCCAAATTAAGGCGCTAAATTTTTCTTGCGCGAGCCTAGTTCTACAAATCGTGCTTTTCAATCAAAACGCTCTTATTATCGTCGTCGCCACTACAGAACGCTCTATATGAGCCGGACATTGTGTTTTCAAATAAAAACACTACGCCGTCGCTTTCAAATTTTTTCGAGCAGCCCTT
>NZ_CALKTS010000064.1 GCF_937997595.1 uncultured Campylobacter sp.
CGAGCGCTCCTAAGACGTGCAGAAGCCCGATTTTAAGGGCAAATCCGAAGGCCTTGACGTAGCTGCCGCCATGGGCTAGGAAATAGCTCGCCGTTAGCAGCTTCGCGTGTCCAGGGCCTGCCGCGTGGAAAAAGCCGTATATAAAAGAAAGCGCCAAGACCCATAGGATCGTGCTTGCGCTTGCATGCTCGCTGCTTGCGCGAAACGCCGTTTTGAGACTTTTCATAAAATCCATCGTCTTTTGCGCGACAAATCCCAGTGTAGCCTCTTTTTGTGGTTCGCTTGAAATATTGTCGCTGTCGGATGCGGCGCCGTTTTTACTCGCGCTATTTTTCGCTAAATTTAAAGAGTTAGGCGATGTCGCAAAATTTTGCGTAGAATGCGCGGAATTTAAAGAATTATCTCGTCTCGCCGCCAAATTTTGCCCCGTATCTTTATCTACAGACGCTACAGAATTTGCGGAATCGTTAAAATTTATCGCAGCGCTCCTGTCGCCTCCGTTTTGCGCTAAATTTGAATCATCGCCTAAAGAAGCTGCGGCATTTTCGCCGTTTTTTGCGGCGGCTTCTAAGTTTTCGCTGCCTAAGCGGCCGGAATTTACGGGACCACCTTTTGCTTGCGCGTCCTTTTTGGCGGCTTTATTGATCTGCGCGATAGCATCCGAAGCGGCGATATTTTTTTGCGCCTCCGCAGTCGCCTCCGAAACTATGTCGCCGACTGATCTTTGATTTGATCTGCGCGCCGAGCTGGCATTCGGTTTAGCTTGCCCGCCTTGCGCAAGTTTATCCTCTGAGCCCGCAAGACTCTGCTCGCTAGATGCAACACCGCTCTGCGCTAAATCGGAGTTCGGCGCGCTTGAAATTGGCGGTTTTTTATCTGCGATTTTTGGCTTTTCGCCGCTAAATTCTATAAAAGTGGTGGCTAAATTTGAATTAGGCTTCGCTACAAAGCCCTCGCCAAGATTAATGGGCTTGTCGTCAAGCATTTTGAAATTGAAAAATCCCTGATCGTCGTTAATGGAAATTTTAAGAACGCGGCCGTTTCGCAGCTCGAAGCCGACCTTTTGATCGAATTCAAACACGAGTCTGCCCTTTTTGACGAGGCTTATTGCGTTTTTAAAATTTCCCTTGATTTGCGTGCCTACAAGGTTGCTAAGCGCGGGCTTTGCGTTTTTTGGCGCTTGATCGTAGAATTCCGCCTCGCAAAGGTAGTTTTTAGGGGTTAGATAATCGGTCATCGCCTTAGTTATCTCGGTAAGCTCGCTATTTTCAAGCTTGGCATTGGAATTTATATCGTAGGTCTGCATTATGACGTCGGTAAAATTTTGAGAGAAAA
>NZ_CALKTS010000065.1 GCF_937997595.1 uncultured Campylobacter sp.
GAAGGTGGCTCCCAAAATTTAGGGCAGATCAATGTTACGGGAAACGTAGAAAGCGACCCGCTTGCCAAAAAAGTCGGCGAAACTAAAAAGAGCGCCAAAACGCTAGAAAAGCAGCAAGTCTCCGACACTAGAGACCTCGTAAAATATGAAACGGGGGTTAGCGTCGTAGAGGCGGGCAGGATGGGTTCTAGCGGCTACTCGATCCGCGGAGTGGACGAAAACCGCGTCGCCATCACGATAGACGGACTTCATCAAGCAGAGACTTTAAGCTCGCAAGGTTTTAAAGAGATCTTTGAAGGATATGGAAACTTTAATAACACTAGAAACGGCGTCGAGATGGAAAATGTCAAACAAGCTACTATCACCAAGGGCGCAGACTCGATAAAAGCGGGTTCTGGCGCACTTGGAGGCTCCGTTATGTTCGAGACCAAGGATGCACGGGATTATTTAATCGATAAAAATTGGTTTTACGGCTTTAAAGCGGGTATTTCTAGCAGAGATAAGGAGAAAATGAGATCTCATACTCTAGCTGCGAAAGTTAATTGGTTTGACTTTTTAGTAATCAGAACAGATAGAAATTCTCACGAGCTTAGAAACTACGGATACGGCACCTACGACGATAGCGTAAGAGGAAGGGAGAGGGAGCAAACTGATCCTTATACCATCAAAAAAGAGAGCACCTTAGTTAAAATATCCTTTCAGCCAAATGATGAAAATAGAATTACCCTCATGAATGATGATTCTAAAAATAGATCGAAAGGCAACGACTACTCATATACGCTCTATCCAAGATCGATTACTAATCCCGATTTTTTCGAAAGCAAGCTCGGAGAGAGATACACGGACGATCTTAGCAAGAGAGAAAATAGAGGTATCGCTTACGAAAATTTTACCGAAACGCCGCTTTGGGATAGCGTAAAATTTTCATTCTCTAATCAAAGAATCAAACAAAGAGCCAGAACGGAGGAGTATTGCAGAGGCGATAATTGCGCAGAAATAGCAAACCCTATAATAAAAAGAGATGGCAACAATAATATAGTAGACTCAAACGGAAACGAATTTAACATAGATAGAGGCGGTCCGGGAGGAATGACGAGATTAATTGATTCAAATGGAAAAACGTATTTATCGGGTTATGCCATTCCAAATATAAGTAATATGAAATTAAACTGCGAAGAATTTAACTGTAACGGTCCGTTAACGCTTTATAGAATTCCCTTCAATTCTGATCCAATAGAAAAAATGAGTCTGCCTCTGAATAGTCCAACCTATAATTTTACGGGTTCAAATGGAAAGAATTATGAATTTGATATACACGAAGAGACCTTAAACGGAAAGAGATATAAGGTAATTAAACCTAGTTATACTAATGGCATAGTCAAACAAGATTCTAATGAATTTAATATGCTTTTACCAAACTCACAGGGCTATCTTGATAGAGACTGGAAAGAAAGGGATCTAAATACCGATACTAAGCAGTTTGATCTGGATTTTAGCAAAGATTTTAATTTTTTGAGTGTGGAAAATAGCCTTTCATATGGACTAAAATATATAAAAACCGATAAATCTATGGTAAATAGGGCGGGTTTTGACGCTACGAATCCTCAATGGTGGGCAGATACCGCTCCAGGTGACTGCCAAGGTGCAGATGCATTCAATGCACTGAAATGCCCTAAAACTGAGCCTGAAACATCATTTTTAATACCGGTCGAAAGCAAAAACGGAGTCTTTCACGTAGCAGACGATGTTATAGTAAATGATCTTTTTGATTTCAATCTAGCCTATAGATACGATAGAGTAAGATATAAACCGGGCTATGTTCCGGGCAAGACCCCAAAGATCCCCGACGGTATGGTCGAGGGTCTATTTATACCGCTTGCGAAAAATCCGCTTCCGGAGCCCAAGTGGAGCGACTATCCAAATTGGTCGGATTATGTGGCAGCCAGGAACGCATACCTAGCAAAGCAAGCCGAAGTCGATGCGCTGAATGCAACGAATGCTGAGCGAAATATAGAGTATATGTCAAAGCCGAAGGAGTATAAAAACAACTCCTACGCCGTGGGTTTAAATTTTAATCCTCTTGAGTTTGTAAGAATTCAAACGAAGTATTCAAAAGCCTTTAGGGCGCCTACTACGGATGAGCTATATCTAGCGTTTAAGCATCCGGATTTTACGATAAAACCTAATGTAGATCTAAGGCCCGAAATAGCCAAAACCAAAGAAATAGCCGTTACCTTTCATAGCGAAAGTAGGAGTTATATTACGATTAGCAGATTCAAAACGGACTATCAAGACTTCTTAGATCTGGAATATCAAGGCACCAAAAGGGTAAATACGAACGCAAATAGCGCGCTTGATTTCGATATGTATCAAAACGTAAATAGACAAAGAGCCAAGGTAAACGGCATAGAGATAAGCTCTAAATTTAACCTAAGCGATATCTCCGATAGTCTGGGCGGATTTTATGTAGGATATAAATTTACGAAACAAAAGGGTAAAATTTTAACAGATGATGACGGTTTGGTGCCGATGAATGCGATACAGCCAAAAACTTCGGTATATAACGTGGGCTATGCCGAGAAAAATGACAAATTCGGAGTTGATATATACCTTACGACCGTATCGGCTAAAAAGCCCGAAGATACCTACAATATGTTTTGGAAAAACGAGAGGCAAAGCGGAGATCCTATAAACGGACGCCAGGTGACCGATTACAGAGCGCACTGGTTAAGCACCAGCTACAAAGTGCTAGACCTAGTGGCATACACCAAGCCAACTAAAAATTTAACCTTCAGATTTGGCTGCTACAACATAACCGACGAAAAATATCTAACCTGGGAATCGGCTAGATCGGTAAGGTCTTTCGGCACCACGAATATGGTTCGCAAATCAGATAGCCTGGGCATCAACCGCTTCTACGCTCCGGGGCGAAATTTTAAGCTGACCTTCGAGCTTACCCTGTAAATTTCAATAAAATTTGGACTAAATTTAATATCTAGTCCAAATTTTGATCTTTAAAATTTTTAAACGGCTCGGTAAAACCGCAACTACTTTTTGGGTATATAAACAAGAGCGCTGCCTATCAAATCTCTCAGCTGCTTTCTAGATCGGCAAAAGTTTATATAAAAAGAGTGGGTTAAATTTTATTCTGCGACGATCTAGCGAAAAAATTTATAGAATTTTATAAAACGCGTAACCGCACAAATGCCGCTGCGCTTTCGGTATAGAAATTTTATCACTAGCTGCGGCTTGCTAACTATGCGATATCCTATAATTTTGTGATGTTTTTAAATTTTAAAATTTTACGTAGCGTGGCAGACCAAAGGCTTCTGTCTGTGATGACATCAGCTTTATAATTTTGCAATGACGCCCGCGATTTTTCCCTTGCTTCGAGATCGAATTTTTACCCGTGTAAATTTACCGAGCCGAAAAACATAGCATCCGTATGTGCTAAAAATTTCGCAGGCGCACAGCTCTACATTACGCAAATCGCAGGAGAATTTTAATGCCGTGAATCTGCGCGGATTATCTCGCTTCCAGGCAGCGAGAGTCTTTTTGCGGCAATGAGCGCAATCTATTTCTCTTCGCTCTATCCCGCCCGCTTGTGACGACAAATCTTATAAACGCAGTGGTCCTTTAAAAATTTTAACTTCAAATTTTGCTCCGAAGCTCGCTAAATTTAAGAAGAGCCCACACAGATAAATTGTTCTATTTTAGCGCGGCGCACGAGGTTTTTAAATTTGCGGCGCCCGTAGGAGACTTTAAAGCTCGCTAAGTTTCGCCGTCGTTAGCACGCAAGGCTGATCCTGCTAGCAATCTTTTGTGCGGTTTATCTCCTTGTATTACTTGCTTAAACTCCCGCCGCAGTATATGTCGGCGCCGGACAAATCATCGCTTCGTTTTAAATTTAATCCTCATATCCTCTAATGCTAATATGTCTTCCCTCTATCTTAGGAACTACGGGCTTCTTTTTAAGCTTAACGCCATACAAATTAATGCCGTAAAGTTTGCTAAGGCGGATAAAATCGACGTTAAGTTCCTCTAAATCGGTATCGCGAAGATCAATGTATTTAAGGCTTGTCATATCGTTTATGCTCTGCGGTAATTTTTTAATTGCAGTCTCGGAGAGATCTAAAATTTCTAAATTTTTTAAATTTCCTACGCTTTCCGGAAGCTGCGTAATATTTTTTCCGTGGATGTAAAGCTCCTTTAAATTATGCAGATTTCCGATGCTCTCAGGGATTTTCGTAATGGCTTGGCTGTTAATTTTCAGCTCTCCCAAAGCATCAAGCATGCCGATGCTCTCAGGCAGACTCTCTTGCTTATATCTGCCAATATCGAGTTTTTTTAAGCTTTTTAATGCGCCGATACTTTCAGGGATTTCTTGTATATTTTCAGACCAAATATCAAGCTCCTGCAGATTATGCAAATCCCCTAACTCAGATGGGATCGTTTTGATATTTGAACTTATATGAAGCCTTTTGAGCGACGGGATTTTCACGGCGAGCCGCAATCTCTGCTCGTCCATATGACCCCACTCCTCAAGATTGGGTAAATTTACGATATTTTCAGGAGGAGAGGTAAAATCTTCGGTCAGCTCCTTTAGGCTAGACATTCGCGAAACCTCATCGGGTAGCGCCTCTATATGCGTGTTCGTAAGATATAAAATTTCCAGGTTTTTCAGCTCTGCTAGATACGTAGGCAAAGTATGTAAAAAATTACAACTATAACAGTGGAGCTCTCGCAGCTTGCTCATCCCTGTAATCTGCGGCGGCAATTGCGAAATATGCGTTTCATCCAGTTCGAGATATTCTAAATTCTTTAAATTTGCTACATTCGCGCTCAACTCTTTTACGGGGCAACGATCCAAAATCAGAGTCTTAAGATTCGGAATTTTAGAGATATTTTCACTAATCTCCGTAAATTCGGTAGCGCGCAAGCCTAAATACTTGAGCTTTTTTAAATTTTGCACGCAAGAGGGCAGATCCGAAACTCTCGTGCCTTGCAAATCAAGCTTTTTTAAATTTGAAAGCAAACAGATCTCGGGCGGAACCTGCGTAACCTCATCCACTATAATCGGCGAAACGGTCATAAAATTCGCGTTTCTGCCGAAGTCTAGCTCATCAATGTCCGCAAGCTTTTCATACAAATCCCATGTCGTAGCGATATCGCTAAAGAAGCTTATACCATAGTAATTCTCTCGCCCTTTATCGCTAAAGCGTAAAAAATTCGCCAAGTTTTGCATCTGCGTATTTTGATCCTCGCTTAGCTTTGGGCTAAACTTCAGGCGGATGTCCTGCGCATCGTTTGACATACTAATTTTAATGCCTTTAAAACCGGAGATTGATTGTATGCAGAGCGAAAAAGCAACTGCTATAAATAGCGCGATATAAATCTTTTTCATTTGAGTCGCCTTTTTAAAATTTAAAATTTTAGTATCTAGCTGCGCGATATTTATAAAATTTAAGCGAGCGCTTTGCAAGCTTGATTTAAAAATCCTCACATCGCTCTGCGCTTCGCAAATTCCATCAAATTTTAAAATTTCGGAATTTCGCGCAGCGTCTTAAAGGCGGAGCGAAATTCCAAATCAAAGGACGCTTGTAAATTTTATTTATAAGCCTTGATCGCTTTGTCTAGGATTTTCTCGGCCTCGGCAGCGCTTGCAAAATCCTTTACTTTGACCCATTTATTCGGCTCTAAAAGCTTGTAGGTTTCGAAGAAATTTTTGATCTTATCCAGCGTCGCTTTAGGCAGATCGGAGACCCCTTTAATGCCCTCATATCGCGGATCGATCTTGCTAACCGGCACGGCAAGCAGCTTCTCGTCCATTCCGCTTTCGTCCTCCATCATCAAAACGCCGATTAGGCGGCACGGGATCACGCTGCCTGCGGCAAGCGGGTATTCGTTTAGCACCAAAACATCCGCAGGATCGCCGTCGTCAGCCAAGGTATTGGGCACGAAGCCGTAATTTGCGGGGTAAAACATCGCGCCGTAGAGCACGCGATCTACGCAGAGCGCGCCGCTTTCTTTGTCGATCTCGTATTTGATGTTCGAGCCGTAAGGGATTTCGATCACTGCGTTGATTTTATCGGGGTTTGAGCCCACTTTTATCTTTGAAAGATCCATGGTTTTCCTTTATTTAGAATTTAAAATTTTGATATTTTTCACGTCTATCGTCGTTTTGGTAAAATCTTTGTCGATCTCGCCGCTAATTCGCACGAGCGTATTTTCATCCACGCTCACGCCGCGCCAAACGTCATCGTCGATCTCAACCTCGATGCTATCTCCATTTTGATCCACAAATCTATAATGCTCGCGTCTGAGTTGAGATTTTATCCTGCCGTCGATCGCGACAAAAGAATCATCTCTTAATTTAAGCGCTTCTTTGACGCTTGACGGTTGAGTTTGCGCCGCGGAGCCGCTTGCCACAAACCCGCCAGCGCCGAATGCAGCCGCACATAAAGCCATACTAATTAAAAATTTTCTAACCATATCCATCCTTAAATTTTAATCTCTGTATCCGCAAATAGATCTGAAATTTCATTAAATTTAAAAGCCGCTCATATTTAACGCTCGCATTAAATTTGCGGCGCGAGCTTTTAAATTTACGCTTAAAATTTGGCTATTTAGCGCGACGGCAAGCTATAAATTTAAAGGCGCACTCGTACTAAAAAGCGCGTCTTAAATTTAAGCCGCCATCCAAGCGCGCTAGCCTAATTTTTCGATCTGCGCGGCGATTATAGCGTTTATGTCCGCTACGATCTCCTCGACCGTGCGCTCGCCGTTTACGCTGTAAAATACGCCCGCGTCGCCGTAAAATTTACGGATATCCTCGATCGGCTCTGAAAATACCGCCATGCGGTTTTTAAAGACCTCCTCGTTATCGTCTGCTCCGCGAGCGCGTCCTAAAACACGCTCCTTGGCGATTTCCTCGCTAACGCACACTTCGATGACTGCGCTAAGATTTACATCATCGTCGCCTCGCAGCACCTCGTCTAGCTTATTCATCTGCTCGACACTCCTTGGATAGCCGTCGATGATGATGAAGTCTTTAGGCGAGCTTTTAATCGCGCTAACGATAGCATTTACGACGATATCAAGCGGCACGAGATTGCCTTTAGAGATGAAGCCGTCTATCTGCCTACCAAGAGCGCTGCCGCTTGCTACCTCGGCACGCAGCAGATCGCCTGTGGAGTAGTGCTCGATGCTTTGATTCATCTGAGCGATCATGCTCGCATCGGTCGTTTTGCCGCTGCCAGGAGCGCCGATGATTAAAAAAAGGCTTTTCATTTTTGCTCCTTCTTATGAAGCCTAAGACCTAGCTCGCGAAGCTGCTCGTCTGTAACGACGCTAGGGGCTTTGGTAAGCGGACACTGCGCGCGCTGCGTTTTAGGAAACGCGATAACCTCGCGAATACTGCTTGAGCCGGTAACCAGCATCATCAGCCTATCAAAGCCGATCGCGATACCTCCGTGCGGAGGCGCGCCGAAGCTTAGCGCATCAAGCAGGAAGCCGAATTTCTCCCTCTGCTCCGCAGGCTCGATCTTAAGCAACCTAAAGACCTTTTCTTGAATGTCCGCTTTGTGGATCCTGATACTGCCGCCGCCAAGCTCGATGCCGTTTAGCACGACGTCGTAGGCAATCGAGGTAATATCCTCTAAATCAGGCTCGTCGGGATTGTTCGGCATCGTGAAAGGATGGTGCATCGCGGAGTAGCTGCCGTCGTCGTTTTGCTCAAACATAGGGAAATTTACGACCCACAAAAACTCAAGCTTGTTCGGATTTATGAGACCAAGCTCGTTTGCGAGGAAAATTCTAAATCTGCCCATATAATCAAGCACGATTTTCTTTTTGCCCGCGCCGAAAAATACGACGTCGCCGACTTTAAGCTCGCAGCGTTTGATAAGCTCGTCCAGCTCGCTTTTTTCAAAGAATTTTACCAGCGGTCCCTTTAGCCCGTCCTCTTTTACTTGAATAAATGCGAGGCCCTGCGCGCCGAATTTTTTCACGTATTCCTCAAAGCCTTGCATCTGGCGCTTGCTAAATTTCAGATCGCCGTCCTCGACTTTAAGAGCTTTTACACGGTTAGCCTTGCGGTCTTTGGCTAAATTTGAAAAAATTTCGTTGCTCGATTTTTCAAAAATATCGGCTACGTCGATGAAAGGCATATCGTAGCGCAGATCGGGTTTGTCGCTGCCGTAAAGCTCCATTGCGTCTTTATACTCCATATGTCTAAAAGGAGTGACGATCTCGCGGCCGCAGGATTTGAAAATATCCTTTAAAACCTCCTCAGCCACGCTCATTACGTCGTATTGGGTGTTGAAGCTCATCTCGATATCGATCTGCGTAAATTCCGGCTGGCGGTCGGCGCGCAGGTCCTCATCGCGGAAGCAACGCGCGATCTGGAAGTATTTATCAAAGCCCGAGCACATCAAAAGCTGTTTGAAAAGCTGCGGACTTTGCGGAAGCGCGTAGAAGCTGCCCGGATAGACGCGGCTAGGCACCAGATAGTCCCTAGCGCCCTCAGGCGTCGCGCGCGTTAAGATCGGCGTTTCGACCTCTACAAAGCCGAGCCTATCGAGCGCGTTTCGCGCGGCGATCGCAGCCTTGGAGCGCATCTTAAATTTATCAAAGCTTCCCTCTGCGCGCAGATCCAAAAAGCGGTACTTAAGCTTCGTTTCTTCGTTGACGCTTTTATCGCCGATTACGAAAGGAAGCGGCTTGCTCGGATTTTCGATCTCTAAGCTTTCTACTACGACTTCGATATCGCCGGTTTTTAAATTTGGATTTTCTAGCCCTTCGCCGCGAGCGCGGATCTTGCCGCTTGCTTTTAGGACAAATTCGTTTCGTACTTCGTTTGCAATTTCATACGCTTTTTTGCTATCTTTTGGATCGCACACGAGCTGAAGCAGGCCGCTTCGGTCACGCAAATCTATAAAAATAACGCCGCCGTGATCGCGGTAAGAATTTACCCAGCCGCACACGGTTACACTTTTACCGATATCGTTTTTACTCAAATCGGTGCAATAATGACTTCGCAAATTTACTCCTTTAAAATTATTTGTAAAACGCAAGTATAGTTAAATTTTGCTTTTACAAAGCTAATTTTTTATAAAATAAAACTATGGAAAACAAAATTCATAAAAACCTTAAATTCGCGGGGCTAATAGCCAAAAAATCAGAAGAGATTCGCCCCGTCGTGGAGCAAATTTGCGAAATTTTAAAAGTGCAAGGCATTGAGCTTTTGCTTGAAGAGGACGGAGCGGAATTTTTCGGCCTTAAGCCGCATACGCTTGCAGAAATTTTAAAAAAGACCAATTTTTTAATCAGCCTCGGCGGCGACGGCACGCTCATCGGGCTTGCGAGGCTACTAAGCGACAAAAACGCTTTTATTTTGGGTATCAACGCGGGTACTCTCGGGTTTTTAACGGACGTGCAGCCGAGCGAATTTGCAAAATTTTTAAAGGAATTTTTGCGTGGCGAATACGAGATCGAGCGCCCGTTTTTACTCGAAGTGATACTGGAAAACGGCGGCGGTAAAATCGTCCGCAAGACCGCATTTAACGACGTCGTAATCACCCGCAGCCACATCTCCTCGATGGCGAAGATCGATGCGTTTTTAAATAGAAAATATTTCAACACCTACTACGGCGACGGCGTGATCGTAAGCTCCGCCGTGGGCTCGACCGCGTATAATATGAGCGCGAACGGATCTATCGTCTATCCGCTGTGCGACGTGTTTTGCGTCACGCCGATCTGCTCACACAGCCTGACGCAGCGGCCTTTGATCCTTCCAAAAGAGTATCTTGCAAGCTTCAAAAACGCCGGAAGCTCCGAAGTTAGCGTCGTCATCGACGGACAAGACGTTTTTGATATGGCGGAATTTCACAGCGTAAGCGTTAAAATTTCGCACGCAAAGGCAAATTTAATAAAACGCAGAAGCTACGATTATTTTGACGTTTTAAAAGCCAAACTCAGATGGGGGCACGGCGGATGCTAGAAAGAATTTATATTAAAAATAATCTGGGTTTTTGCGAGAGCGAGCTTAGTTTTGGCCCGGGACTTAGCGTATTTACAGGTATCAGCGGCGCGGGTAAATCGGTATTAATAGGCGCGATTTTAGCGGTGTTCGGGCTTAAAGAATGCGAGGCTGAGCTCATAGAAGCGGACGTAGAGCATCAATTTGATATGGAAAATTTCGGCTTGATAAACGATACGCCAAATATTTTTCGCGTCCTAAAAGAGCGTAGCTTGCGATACTTTATAAATTCCCAATCGGTTTCGAAAAAAAATCTAAGCACGATCGCCGGCGAATACGTGAAATTTTTAGGCGCGAAAAACGCCGGCGAAATGAGTAGCGGCAGCTTGCTAAAATTACTTGATTTTATCGCCGAGAAAAAAGATGCGGCGCACGCGCAAAGCCTATCGGAGCTTCAAAGCGCTTTTGTGGAATTTAGCCGCACAAAAAAGCAGCTGGATGAAATTTTGGATCAAGAGCGCAAGATTGAGGAGTTAAAAGAATTCGCTCGCTTCGAAATTGAAAAAATCGAGCGCGTATCGCCTAAGATCGGCGAATACGAGGAGCTTTTGCAGATCAAAAAAAAGCTTAGTAAGAAAGATAAGATCGAGGAGCTTTGGGCTAGGGCGCAGGGTGTTTTTGAGCTGGAGCGTAGCGTCATCGAAGTGCTAAGTCTTAGCGGGCTGGATAGCGCGTTTTTTGAGGATGCGATGAACGAGCTGCGGCTAAAGCAAGAAAGCTTGAATTTAGACGAGCTCGAAAATATCGACATAGAGAAAATTTTAGATCGCATCGAAGCTCTTAGTGCGCTAAATAGGCGCTACGGAAGCGTAGAAGAAGCTTTAGATACGCTTGAAGCACGCAAGAAAGAGCTTGAGCATTACGAGCAGTTAAGCTTTGAGAAAACCAAGTTGCAAGCGGAATTTAAACGCCTTAGTGAAAGCACCGCTACCCTTGCCGAAAAAATCAGCGAGGCTCGCAAGGGCGCTAAAAAACGGCTCGAGGATCTGATAAATTCCTATCTAAAGCAGCTTTATATGGACGGAGTGGAGCTTAGTTTTAAGCCCGCGGTTCTTAGTGAGTGCGGCACAGACGAAATTTGCGTCAGCTTGTGCAAGACGGAATTTAAAAATTTAAGCTCAGGCGAAACGAACCGCCTACGCCTTGCTTTCATCGCGGCAAGCTTGGAGCTTACAAATAACGGCGAGGGAATTTTGATCTTAGACGAGATTGATTCAAATTTAAGTGGAAAAGAGGCGATGAGTATCGCTAACGTGCTGGTAAAAATTTCAAAATTTTATCAAATTTTTGCGATCTCGCACCAGCCGCAGCTTAGCTCAAAGGCTGCGTCACACTTTTTAGTAAGTAAAACGAACGGCAAATCTAGCGTGAGATTATTAAGCGAAAATGAGAAAATAACAGAGCTAGCTCGTATGATAAGCGGCGAAACTATTACTGCAGAAGCCCTGGAATTCGCTAAAAAACTAAGGCAAAGCTGAAGGAATTTTAAGCTTAAGTTTAAATCTGAAATTTTTCGCTACAATACCGCGTTTAATTTAAATTTAAGTGTGATTTTGCAAAACGACGTAAAATCCGCTTCGAAAAATTTTATCAAGTGAGTTTTATGATTATAGATACACATTGCCATTTAGACGATGCTAGTTTCGACGCCGATTTGGGCGCGGTGATTGAGCGCGCCACGATTGCAGGCGTGCGCAGCATCATCATTCCCGGTGCCGATGTAGCAGACCTAGATAAGGCATGTAAAATTTCGCATGCACGGGATAATGTGTATTTTGCCGTAGGGGTGCATCCATACGAGATAGATTCTTTCGATATGGAGGTGCTGAAGCGGTATGCTGACGATCCCAAATGCGTGGGCGTTGGCGAATGCGGGCTTGATTACTTCAGACTTAAGCAGCAAGAGAGCAAGGAAACCAAAGCCTTAGAAATCTCCCGCCAAAAAGACGCCTTCATCTCACAAATCGATCTAGCAACACAACTTCAAAAACCACTTATAGTCCATATCCGAGAAGCAAACGAAGATAGCTTTGGAATTCTAAAAGATCGTGCCGGCGATTTATGCGGCGGTGTTTTGCACTGCTTCAATGCCAGCAAGCTTTTGCTAGGTCTTAGCGAATACGGATTTTACTTCGGTATCGGCGGAGTTTTGACATTCAAAAATGCAAAAAACTTAGCTGAGATCTTACCGCAAATTCCGCAAGAGCGCCTCTTAATCGAGACGGATGCACCATATCTAACTCCGCATCCGCATCGTGGCGAGCGCAACGAGCCTGCATTTACGAGACTCGTGGTAGAAAAAGTCGCGGAAATTTTAAGCCTAAGCGTAGAAGAGGTCGAAGCAATAACGACTCAAAACGCCTGTAGGCTTTTTGGCGATAAAATCAAAGGAGAGATATGAAAGCCATAAAATTTATACTGCTAGCCCTGCTTTTAATGGGCGAAGCGTTTGCGAGCCAGCCCGGTCTGATGCGCGCAAATCACGACTATATTTTAAATCAATTCGGCATCGAAAATAACGAATCGAGCAAAAACGTAGTCGCGGGCATATTCCGTGCGATCAATGCAAGCGATCGCAAGCAGTTTAAGCATATCGTGACTTCGCAGTCGCACAATGCCTACTTGGTCAAATCCGAGGTAGATAATATCGAAGCTCCGGAATTCTTGTTGTATTTGGCAATGGTAGAATCTCATCTTAAAAATACGGTCACATCAGGCGCTAGCGCAGGTGGTATGTGGCAGCTGATGCCGGCGACCGCGAAAAATTTCGGTCTTAGAGTAGATAGCGCCGTAGATGAGCGTCGCGATCCCGCAGCCTCTACGGATGCCGCGTTTTCGTATATTTTGCATCTGAAGCAAAATTTTGGCAAGTGGTATTTAGCGCTAATGGCGTATAATTGTGGTGATCAAAAGCTTAAAAATGCGATTGCAGCTACTGGCAGCGATGATCTGGATCGCTTGCTAAAAAGTCCCGCACTTCCTAATGAGACTAAGAATTTTATCAAGCGCATTATCAAATACGCTTACATCGCTCAAAATGAAAATATGCGTAAAATTCTGCTTTTTGAAAGCGAGCCATGGGGGCTAAAGCGTATCGCCGTAGCTCCGGGCACAAAGCTAAGCGCGGTTGCAAAACAGATCGGAATTTCGCCGTCGCAAATGCAGGATTACAACGCGCATATTAAAAACGGAATTTCGCCGCTTAACGGCAAGTACTTCTTTTATATCCCACAAAGCAAATATGCAGAATTTGTCGTAAATCAAGGCGCGTTTCAAGCGTATGAACCACGTCTGAAACAGCGCAAGCCAGGACGTGTGTTAGCAGGTTTGGCGAACGAGCTTAGCCTCAAAGACAAAAACGAAATAGCGCTAAATAATATAAAATTCAACAAATAAGATCGGATCGCAGGTGTCGTACCAGAAAATCGCTCTTTTTAGTGCGCTTTTTGCGCTGATTCTTGCCGGTTGCTCGTTTCGCACCGCACCGCCTTCTAGATCGTCTGCGGGCGGTGCGGGCAAGATCGGCAAAAACTCTCCCGCCACCATGCGCCCTTATAAAATCAACGGCAAAACCTACTATCCAGAGCAAGTAAGCGTCGGTGACACTCAAGTCGGCATCGCCAGCTGGTATGGGCCGAATTTTCATGGCAAATACACCTCAAACGGCGAAATTTACGATATGAACGGCATGACCGCCGCGCACAAAACCTATCCAATGAATACTATGGTAAAGGTCACGAATCGCGACACCGGCGCTACCGCAACCGTGCGCATCAACGATCGCGGTCCATTCGTGGATGGTCGCATCATCGATCTTAGCAAAACAGCTGCTAATTTAGTAGGCGTATTTGCCAAAGGTACGGCGCCGGTAAAACTCGAAGTAGTGGGCTTTTATGGGCATACTATCGCCAAAGGCTCGCCGAAAGCAACCATTGTCGGCGGAAATTTTATGGTGCAAATCGGTGCGTTTAGAAATAGAAGCGGCGCACAAATTTATCAGCGCGATTACCACGGCACGGCGGGATATCCTGCGATCATCAAAGAATTTAGCATAGATGGCGCGCCGATTTATCGCGTCTTTTTAAGTGGATTTAAGAGTGAGGATGAGGCGAGAGATTTTGCGCATAATGGCAAGTTTACTGGAGCTTTCATCGTAAGAGAGTAGCAGTTTTCTTTGACGGCTTTTCCTTCGTTTTTTGCTTGATAAGGGCTTTGTTAAATTTATTTGTGAGCTACTTGCAGTAAAATTTCTCGTCATCTAATAGTTATCTGCTTTAGCTGCGGCGAAGTGCGAACTACTTGCAAGCTATTCTTAGCAGAAAAGTGCGCCTGCCTGCTTGAGCTTTGTTTTTTAATAGGACGCCGCAGCTGATAAAATTTTATATTGCTAGGGGATAAAGCATGCAAAAATATCCGGAAGCTTATAGTTTAGAAAAAAGTTTGGCTATATTTGAAAAATATAGAGACGAGCTGAGCGTAGAACAATACGAGCAAAACAGATCTATCATCTGTAACCACGCGATAGAGGGTATGTTTGCAAACGAGCAAGATATAATCGATCTTATCAAGGTCGATAAGGGAGAAAAAACGCCCGATGAGATAATAAACGAATATAAAAAAGAGTGGAGCGTTTTATAGCGCTATAGAAAATATCAAATTTTGGATGATGAAATATCAACATTTGATATACGCATTGGCTTTTAAATTTTAATCGTGTAAAAAAGTTACGACTTCATGTTCTTTTGGTAGGAATTTTCTACCGTGTATGCCACTTTCGCCGTATTCTATCAAAGCTTCATTAAGCACCCTATAGAGCTCATCTAACGAAATTCCGTCAAGACTAGAATTTATATTTTCCAGCTTATATTTGATAAAAAACGGATTATCGACTAGCATTTTACTGGTAGTTTCGTCATAGACCCTTCTAATATCAAGCTCGATTTCTCTACCTTTATAATAAAGCAGCCAAATCATCTCTCCGGTATATCCGTCT
>NZ_CALKTS010000066.1 GCF_937997595.1 uncultured Campylobacter sp.
GGATGCTATCGCGCAGATCAATAAAGCCGCCAAAAAGGATGCGCAAGCAAATGGTGGTCCCGCAAATTCCAACCGCTTCGGCAGCGAAAGCTTAGAGACCGCCACAAAAAACGGCGAAAATGCCGCAGCCTCTTTAGGCAATGATTCAAATTTAGCGCAAAACGGGAGCGACAGGAGTGCTGCGATAAATTTTAACGATTCCGCAAATTCTGCGCCGTCTGTAGATAAAGATACGGGCGAAAATTTGGCGGCGAGACGAGATAATTCTTTAAATTCTGCGCACTCTACGCAAAATCTCGCGACTCCATCCGAGGAGAGCTCTTTAAATTTAGCGCAAAACGGAGCTGAGAAAAACGGCGCTGCGTCCGGTAGCGGCGACATTTCAAGCGAGCCGCACGAAGAGGCTGCGCTAGGATTTATCGCGCAAAAGACGGTTGATTTTATGAAAAGCCTCAAAACGGCGTTTCGCGCAAGCAGCGAGCATGCAAGCGCAAGCACCATCCTATGGGTCTTGGCACTTTCTTTCATATACGGCTTTTTCCACGCGGCGGGTCCAGGGCACGCGAAGCTGCTAACGGCGAGCTATTTCTTAGCCCATGGCGGCAGCTACGTTAAGGCCTTCGGATTTGCCCTTAAAATCGGGCTTCTGCACGTCTTAGGAGCGCTCGTTCTGGTAAGCGCGAGCATGTTCGTGCTGCAAAACGTCGCAGGCCTCGTCTCCACAAACTCAGCCTCGATCACTACGAAAATTTCGGCGCTTCTGATCATCGTCATAACGGCGCTCATCATCTACGACAAAGCTCGCCGCGTAAGAGCGGGCGCCCGCCACGATGCGGGCTGCTCCTGCGCCGCTTGTGCTTCCACCGCAAAGACCACAGAGGCGGACGCCCGCTTAAAAAATACGGCATTTGCAAACGCCGAGAATTCTGCTCACGCAGCGTCAAAGAGCTATAAATTTTCTAAATTTAAAACCCCTAGCGGCGAATCCGCGCGGTATTTAGATACTCAAAATTTAGGCACCGCAACGGCAGAGCTAAATTCGGATTCAAATTTAGCCGCAAATTTAGAGGAAAACTCGTCTAGCCAAAACGGGCAAAAACAGGCTTTAAATTCTGCAAATTTAAAAAACCAAACCTCGTCTTGCTCACTGCAAAGCAGCGCAACTTCGGGTGGTGAGAAAGGGCGCGAGTGGCTTATCGCGCTTGCAGCGGCGCTCGTGCCCTGCCCCGGCACGATCCTGATTTTCGTGCTTGCCTTCAGCCTCGGTAGCTTCGCGCTTAGCGTCGCAAGTGCGCTTTTCATCGGTTTTGGAATGAGCGTCGTGATATTTTTAGCCGCGCTTTTCGGCGCGAAAGCAAACGAACTAAGCTCAAAGCGGCTCGTAAGCCTGAAGCTTTACGTCGAATTTTTGGGGCTTTTCGTGATGTTCGGGCTCGGGATTTTTATGTATTTCCTCTCAGACAACCTCAGGGTGCTGTGATCGCAAATTTTGAACGCAAATTTACAAAAGTGCTCGCATCAAATATAATTTATGCAGTGCGTAAATTTCAATCCGGTGCGAATTGATTTCAGAATAGTAAGATTTTAAAATTTTACGCCGCACGACTGCGTAAATTAAATTTCGATCTCTACTATTTAATTATGCAGCGAAATTCGCTCTTTATGAATTCCGCTAAATTTCGCTACAATACGGGCGAAATTTTCTCAAGGATAGATATGTCGCCTTCTTTGCAAGATGTCGTTTCGCAGACTTTAACCGAGCAAAAAGCGTGCGCTAGAGCTTTTAATAGATACCGCTACCTCAGTATAGCCGCCTTTTTTGCGGTCCTGTTCATATTGGTGTATCTAGACGGCGTTAAAGCAGACACTCCTCTGATAATAATTGCCGAATTTTTGGGCGTCTTGATCCTTTTTCCTATCTTTTGGATATTTTTTATGCATTGCGCCGGTCAAAAAACCGAAGCAGAAATTCGCTACTATAAATTTTACAAAGAGATATTCGTCCGCGCCACCATAAACGATATGAACGCCGAGTTAAAATACTATCCCTATACCGGTATGCAAGAAGAGGAATTTCAAAAATTTAGAATTGATAGGAAATCTAGGATCGAAAGCGAGGATCGGATTGCGGGCGCGCACTGCGGGATTAAATTTAGCCTCAGCGAGGTACATAGCAATAGCAGGTTTTACATGAAAACGGATAATCCGCTCATAGCGGCGATTATGTTGATCAAAATATTCTACGATAATTATATGGACTTTGACGGCAACGTACTGATCTGCGAGCTCGCGAAAAAAACCTCGGGCAAAACGATAGTGGTAAGCAGGGAGCCAAACGCCAAGATCTTCGGCGAAAAAGAGATGATGGACGATGTGGATTTTATGCGCGATTTTCGCGTGTTTGCGGATGACAAAGTAGAAGCGCGCTATCTGCTAACGCCCGCGTTTATGGAGCGTCTGCGCGAAATAAATCGCGAAACGAGCGGCGAGTTCAGCTTGAGCGCGGTATTTATGGATGAGCGCTTATATCTATTTTTAAACGGTGCGCCCGATCTTTTTGAAACTACGCTTTTTGGTAGGCCCGCTAGCATAGAGCTCGCGTGCGAATACCAAACGCAGATCCGCAAAATTTTAAGCCTAATCGAAACACTTAAACTCACAAATTAGCAGGGCGCATTACGGCTGAAATTTTGTATCGACCAAATTTACGCCGGGCGGAATTTTCACCGAAGTATAATTTTGGCAAAACGTAAAATTTAATCAGCGGTGTAATTTCTCGGTAGCCGCCCTAAATTTAATCAGCAATGCAATTGCTCGGCAGCCGCCTGAAATTTAAACGAGCGATATGATTAGAGATGAAAGTGCCTGTCGCGCATAAATTTGAAGCAAAACGCCTCGCCGTGTCTTATAAATAAAATTTAACGCTCCGATGCTTCCTGGAAGTGACTCTTGATTAGCTCTTCATGCCCAAAATAAAATTTGACCGCGTTTCGCATCGCAGCCTCTAGCTTTTAGTGCCAAACCCGCATAGCGGTAAAATTTAATCGGTGGCGCCTGCGATGATTAAATTTAAAAGCAGATCTATAAGGATGAAATTTAAATTTAAAAGCAAGCTTGAGACGAGAGTTAAATTTAGAGCGCGCGCGGCGCTTACAAAAGTCGCACGCTAAAAGGTATCTGCCTAGCGCATACCGCAACGTATCGCAAGCGCGGCTCTGCGCACAGGAAGTAAATTTAAATTATTAAAGAATTCGGGAGAGGCGAAATTTAAAATTTCGCCTCCTAAGCGGAAAAGGATTAAAGCGCCGCGTAGCGCACCATTAGGCAGGTTTCAA